>JAISMV010000057.1 GCA_031276535.1 Flavobacteriaceae bacterium | reverse complement strand
CGTTAAAAGGGTATAAAATTCCGGCAGCTATGGGAATGCCTATGATATTGTAGATAAATGCCCAGAATAAATTTTGTTTGATGGTATTTACTGTTTGTCGGGATAATTTGATCGCCTGAGGAACCTTTAAAATATCCCCGGAAATGATGACCATTTTAGCTATATCTATTGCAATATCAGCGCCTTTTCCCATGGCTATACTAACGTCTGATTGAGCCAAAGCCGCACTGTCATTGATTCCGTCTCCTATCATGGCTACAATTTTCTTGCTGTCGGAAGAGTGTTGTAATTGTCTTACAAAGTTAATTTTTTCCTGCGGGGAAACTTCCGCTTCGAAATAGTCAATTCCTACCTGTTGGGCGACTAATCGCGCCGTTTGTTCGTTATCTCCGGTAAGCATATATACCGTAATTCCCAGTTCTTCCTGCAGCTCTTTTATCGCTTTTCCGGAAGAAGGCTTAATTTTATCGGAAACAGATAGGGAAGCCAAAACCTGAGATTCATCGGCAAACAGAATGACCGTATTGGCTAAGTACAACTTTTCATTTGTCCATTTGTAGACAGTTTTGGTAACCGGAATTTTATTTTCTTTAAGTAATGCCAAATTTCCGATAAAATATTTTTTATTCTGATATATTCCCTGAATACCCTTCCCGACAATGGTTTCAATATGCATATCGGGGATGAATGCAGCCGGTTCCTCACTTAGATATTCCACTACGGCATCCGCCAAGGGGTGTTCGGAAGATCTTTCAATGCTGTATAACAGGTTTCGCTCTAAGGGATCTTTTTCCACAAACCATTTACAATCGTTCACTTGTGGTTTTCCTTCCGTAATGGTTCCGGTTTTATCCAGCACGATGGCATTTATCTTTTTAGCCGTTTCCAAGCTTTCGGCATCCTTAATAAGAATACCTTGTTCCGCTCCTTTCCCTATTCCAACCATAATAGCCGTAGGAGTAGCCAGCCCTAACGCGCAGGGGCAGGCAATGACCAATACCGTGACGAAACATTGAAGTCCGTAGACAAAACCATAATACCCCCCTAAAACAGTCCACAGGATAAGAGAGATCAAGGCGATTATAAATACTACGGGAACAAATATTCCGGCTATTTTATCTACCAGCTTTTGAGCCGGCGCTTTGCTTCCCTGAGCTTCCCGGACTATGTCTATGATCTGGGAAAGTAGTGTTTCCCCGCCTACTTTTTCAGCTTTGAATCGGAAGCTTCCTTTTTGGTTGATGGTTCCTGCGAAAACAGGAGAATTTTGTGTTTTTTCCACAGGGACGGGTTCTCCGCTGATCATGCTTTCGTCTACAAAAGAAGACCCGGATACTACCCTTCCGTCTACAGCTATTTTTTCACCCGGCTTCACCAAAACGATCATTCCCGGCTTTATGGATTTAACCGGAATCTCCATTTGTTCATCTCCCTCGATGATCGTAATGGTTTTGGGTTGCAGCCCTATGAGTTTTTTTATGGCGGAAGAGGTATTTCCCTTTGCTTTTTCTTCCAGAATTTTCCCGGATAAAATAAAGGTGATGACTACGGCAGAAGCTTCAAAATATACATGAGATCCTAGTCCGCGGCTGATCCAGAAAGAAGGATATAAAGTATTGAATACGCTGAAAATATAAGCAGTCCCCGTACTGACGGCTACCAGAGTATCCATATTGGCAGTGCGGTGCCGGGTTTGTTTATATGCTCCGATAAAAAACTGTCTTCCGTAAAAGAAAACAACGGGAGTGGCTAAAAGCCACATGACGTAATTTGCCCACGATTGATGCATCAATGAGGGAGTCATGCTGATAATGACAAGGGTAACGGAAAAGATCAAAGCTCCTGTGGTTTTTCTTTTTAAGGAATTAAAATGTTCTTTGTGAATGGCTTCTAAAGAATCTTTTGCCTCGTCACTTTCATCAATTAACAGGTCATAACCGACTTCCTGCAAAGATTCTTTCAGCCGGGCAGAGCTTATTAAAGAAGGGATATATTCAATATAAGCGGATTCGTTGGCATAATTTACAACAGCCGAAATAACTCCCGGTTGTTGGTTTAAAATATTCTGGCTGCTGTTGGCGCAAGATGCACAACTAAGGCTCATTACCGGGAAAGTTTTTTTTACGGTGGGAACTTCATATCCTAGATCCCGTATTTTTTTTACGGATCTTATAATGGCAGATACAGGGTCGTCCGCAGCAATTCTGACCCGGTTGTTATTTAATTCCACAGAATGTTCCGTAATCTCCTCAATACTTTCCAATCCTTTATCTATAATAGCGGCGCAATGTTCACTACGTATATTTTCCAGAGGAATAAAGAAAGTATTACGGGTATTTGTTTGAGAAAAATTCATAATTTTGTTCTCGTATTAAGTAATGATTACTATTCTTTCATCTATACAAAAATACGTTAAAAAAGGCAGGTAGTCTTATACAATTTTGGATTAGATTTAGAGCCTGTTTAAATTTTATTCAACTATTTATTTTTAGGTTCTAATTATATTTTGCATTCTTTTTAAGCTCTTTTGAGCGTCTTTTTCACTTTTTCTTTTTGATTTAGCCCGCTAA
>JAISMV010000053.1 GCA_031276535.1 Flavobacteriaceae bacterium | reverse complement strand
AATGTGTATGCGGGAGGTGATGAGGATTTGGTTCATGCTTTTCCCCAAACACGGGGGAAAGCTGCCCATGCGGCAATTGATGAGAAGAAATATAGCAGTCGGAAAGATGAGATCACAGGGTTGTCGGTGTATTGCGACGAATTGGGCATTGCAGGGAAAATAGATATTTACAAGGTAAAGGAGAAATTGCTGATAGAACGAAAATATCAGTTAAACACTATTTATCAGGGGCAGATCTACCAACTCTGGGCGCAGTATTTTTGCATGATTGAGATGGGATATGAAATTGAAAAGCTGGCTTTTTACGCTATTGCAACCAATAAGACGTTTCCTGTTAAAATACCTGCAGAAGAGGGAAAAGCCGAGTTGGTGAGACTTATTCTGAAATTTAAACAGTTCAATCCGGAAGCTGCCATATTTACGAATGAAAATAAATGCAGGCACTGTATCTACTGCAGCTTGTGCGACAAAACAGAAATAGAAAATGTTTACACATAAAGACATAGAATATAGGTCTGTATTCGTTATTAATTGTATCGAAAACAGATCGTTACGAGTGATGAGCGGTGAGCTTTTGCTGGAAGATACGGCAGAAAAGAAAACTCTGACTAAATTACCCTTTCAGAAGATACTGGCGTTGTTTGTTATCGGACATGTTACCATAACCACGCCATTGATAGATAAATGCACCCGATATGGTATTCCTTTGGTTGTGATGAAGCCTAATTTTCGTCCTGTATTTTTCTTTTCCATCACGGCGGAAGCCAATTTTTTATTACGAAAGAAACAATATGAATACGAAAAGGAGAATTTACAAATCCCTAAAGTATTGGTAGAAAACAAGATCAGAAATCAAATTCGGTTATTGGAAAAAACCCGCTTGAAATCGGAGTCTATGGAAAATGCTAAAAAGCTGTGCAACGGTTTATTGCTTATGCTTCCTTGTGCTTCTACTTATGATTCGGTGATGGGGATAGAGGGGAAGGCATCAACAGCTTTTTTCTCTTCCTACTTTGAGTCGTTTTCGTGGAGAGCCCGTTGTCCGCGGGTGAAAACCGACCCTATAAATTCCACGCTCGACATAGGATATACTCTTTTATTCAATTACATTGAGGCATTTGTCCGTTTATTCGGCTTTGATCCCTATAGGGGAGTCTATCATCAACTATGGTTCAAGCGTAAGTCGCTGATATGCGATCTGGTGGAGCCCTTTCGTTGTCTAATCGACCAGCAGGTGCGAAAAGCCTTTAATCTTCAGCAATGCAAAATAGAAGATTTTAACCTTATCAAAAATGAATATGTCTTGAAGTACGAAAAAAATAAAGATTATACTAAAATGTTTTATGATGTGCTGATTGAACAAAAGTCAACTGTTTTTAAGTATATACAAACATATTATCGTTGTTTTATGCAACAAAAAGATGCGGTAAATTATCCACGGTTTTTAATCAAATAATAAAAAACAATATGCTTGTAGTAAGTTACGATATATCTGATAATAAATTACGAACCCGTTTTTCCAAGATGCTTGTGAAACAGGGAGGTATAAGGTTGCAGTATTCTGTTTTCGAGATCAATAATACAAAAAGGGTACAAGATATTTTAAAGATAAAGATTGAATCGGTCTTTGCCAAACGTTTCGGTGGGGGCGACAGTGTTTTTATTTTTGAAACAGATGAGAAGAAAGCAGTAAAATACGGTAATGCCATCCATCGCGACCAAGATTTGCTTTATTTTACCTGACAAACCCCGGTCTCTATTTTTTGAGGATATGGTAGGGTTTTAAGTGTAAAGTGTTTATAATAAGTTCTTTGAAATTTCTGGATAAAAAAAATAATGATATAGGGGGGAGAAAAATAATTTTCAGGAAAAGTTGCAAATATCCTGAAAAACAACTACCTTTGTAGTAATAAAAAAGATTAGAGTCTAATGACTCATTATAATTTCTACTATTGTAGATTCTTCGCTCATGCCGGTAAGTCGGCAGTCTAATGACTCATTATAATTTCTACTATTGTAGATAGGTGCGCCTACCCAAGTAGCTCTTTTGTAGTCTAATGACTCATTATAATTTCTACTATTGTAGATCTATTTTTTAAGTTGTTACAATGGGATGTCTAATGACTCATTATAATTTCTACTATTGTAGATGATTAGTTTCTTTTTGTTTGAAATTTTGTCTAATGACTCATTATAATTTCTACTATTGTAGATTTAGAAAGAGTTATAGGTGTTTTTGATCGTCTAATGACTCATTATAATTTCTACTATTGTAGATTTAGTTGTGCGTTATCTATCATTTTCGGGTCTAATGACTCATTATAATTTCTACTATTGTAGATCCGTTATATCCTCCATAGGGGTTCTATTCTGTCTAATGACTCATTATAATTTCTACTATTGTAGATGAAGAGAATCCGACCAACGAGGAATACGTCTAATGACTCATTATAATTTCTACTATTGTAGATTTATCGCCGTCATTAGTATGAAAAAAAAGTCTAATGACTCATTATAATTTCTACTATTGTAGATGACAGCGACAGCCTGACACAGCCATTATGTCTAATGACTCATTATAATTTCTACTATTGTAGATAGCTAAAGTTAACCCCTCAAGTGATTTTTGTCTAATGACTCATTATAATTTCTACTATTGTAGATTAACCACGCAGGGTGCAACTTCCCTAGGTCTAATGACTCATTATAATTTCTACTATTGTAGATGTTTTTTGGCAATTTCTTTATCATTAAAAGTCTAATGACTCATTATAATTTCTACTATTGTAGATTCGAAAAATTCTGCGAAAGCCTTCTCAGTCTAATGACTCATTATAATTTCTACTATTGTAGATTACCAGTTGTAGGAGAAGAAACTCTTTGTCTAATGACTCATTATAATTTCTACTATTGTAGATATTGCTATTGAACTATCTAATGAGATAGAGTCTAATGACTCATTATAATTTCTACTATTGTAGATTCGTCCGTCTCGAACAGTTGAATTGCTGGTCTAATGACTCATTATAATTTCTACTATTGTAGATCTGTTGATTGATCCGCCGAAAATACCGTCTAATGACTCATTATAATTTCTACTATTGTAGATTTACTCTCACCTATGAAGATGTAAATTTAGTCTAATGACTCATTATAATTTCTACTATTGTAGATATAAAAGCCTTACACTAAGTACATCTTCTAGTCTAATGACTCATTATAATTTCTACTATTGTAGATCTATGGCGGGGGCGTTGGGGGGTGCGCGTCTAATGACTCATTATAATTTCTACTATTGTAGATCCGGTTGAGAGCTGAAATTATTCATTTAGGTCTAATGACTCATTATAATTTCTACTATTGTAGATATGATGTTTGATTTTTATTAATGTAAAGGTCTAATGACTCATTATAATTTCTACTATTGTAGATTTTTCAATGTTCTTTCGATATTCAACCAGTCTAATGACTCATTATAATTTCTACTATTGTAGATATCATCTGCTCCCGCACCTCTTCCGATGTCTAATGACTCATTATAATTTCTACTATTGTAGATCCACGAACACACCCCCGCCATACAGATGTCTAATGACTCATTATAATTTCTACTATTGTAGATTAATTTCTCCGGTTTGATGAATACTGATGTCTAATGACTCATTATAATTTCTACTATTGTAGATTAAAATCATGAACAAAATATGAAGCATGTCTAATGACTCATTATAATTTCTACTATTGTAGATAAATAGGCGATGATGACCAACCGCACGTCTAATGACTCATTATAATTTCTACTATTGTAGATATTCAGGCCATACATCGAATTTTCAGATGTCTAATGACTCATTATAATTTCTACTATTGTAGATACGGTAGCGACGGAGGGTACTCCGCATTGTGGGTCTAATGACTCATTATAATTTCTACTATTGTAGATCCAAATCTGTCAGTATGAATTTCAGAACGTCTAATGACTCATTATAATTTCTACTATTGTAGATAACAGGGATTCGTTAATTAGTACAATTTGTCTAATGACTCATTATAATTTCTACTATTGTAGATCTTTGGCAAGTATGGGTATATGTTCCATGTCTAATGACTCATTATAATTTCTACTATTGTAGATAATTGGCGGTGCATCTGTTTTTGCAGGGTCTAATGACTCATTATAATTTCTACTATTGTAGATCGGAATCCTCAATCGAATGAATCCGCACGTCTAATGACTCATTATAATTTCTACTATTGTAGATATTGCGCCCAAACTAATTCCGCCTTACAAAGGTCTAATGACTCATTATAATTTCTACTATTGTAGATTGAATGATATAAAAATCCGCCTCCTTTTTGACGTCTAATGACTCATTATAATTTCTACTATTGTAGATCAATTCCGAATGGGTCGCAACGCACGTGTCTAATGACTCATTATAATTTCTACTATTGTAGATAGATGAAAATAACAAGAAAAATAAAAATGTCTAATGACTCATTATAATTTCTACTATTGTAGATTCAAGTCCGACCCTGTACTGTACACTAGACGTCTAATGACTCATTATAATTTCTACTATTGTAGATTCATCACCATCCTGCCATTCTTCAAGAACGTCTAATGACTCATTATAATTTCTACTATTGTAGATATTGCTAGCATCGATTTCTGCTTGTAAGTCTAATGACTCATTATAATTTCTACTATTGTAGATCACTATCAAATGTTTGCAATTGCAACAGTCTAATGACTCATTATAATTTCTACTATTGTAGATATCTGTTTTTGATGCGAACTGAACGAAGGTCTAATGACTCATTATAATTTCTACTATTGTAGATCGAACTGGAGTTTGAATCCGCTGACGGGGGTCTAATGACTCATTATAATTTCTACTATTGTAGATTCACAGCTAAACTTCCCGGACACATCGTCTAATGACTCATTATAATTTCTACTATTGTAGATAAAAAAATAACCATGATTAATTTAGAAAGTCTAATGACTCATTATAATTTCTACTATTGTAGATGAGTTCACCGACCGCTATAATGTTGGTAGTCTAATGACTCATTATAATTTCTACTATTGTAGATACGTCCTCTACAATGTCTTCTGGTGTAGCGAGTCTAATGACTCATTATAATTTCTACTATTGTAGATATCGTCTGTTAATGTGTCTATGTAGGTCGTCTAATGACTCATTATAATTTCTACTATTGTAGATGAAGGGGTATTTCGTGGCGTTCGTGTGAAGTCTAACGACTCATTATAATTTCTACTATTGTAGATAGCGCAAAAACTGTTTAAAAAAAACAAGGTCTAACGACTCATTATAATTTCTACTATTGTAGATTCCGGACAACTTCAAACGGGAAAGAAACGTCTAATGACTCATTATAATTTCTACTATTGTAGATTCAGATTCTTCATTTTGTAGACTAGTGGTCTAACGACTCATTATAATTTCTACTATTGTGGATATAGGCAATGATTGCCCGATTCTGCTTTTGCTAACTATCGCTCTCTGATCAGACTAAAAACACTGTTTGTATCCCGAAAGTAATTGAATCAAAACGGTTAAGACGAGATGGGATTTCATCCGATAAATGCATAAATTTTAACATAAAATAGTTTTTAATTTAGTAAATTTGGAATTTATTAGTAACAACCCTTATTATGATTAGAAAAATCGCATTTTTTAGTTTAATATTAACTTTAATAAATTGTAAAACATTGGAAATAGACAAACAAACGTACGATAGCCTTGAAAACGGGCTATATGCAAACATCAAAACTACTAAAGGTGACCTGTTAGTTAAATTTTTTGATCATGAATCTCCTGTTACGGTAGCCAATTTTATCGGGCTTGCAGAAGGAAAAATTCCTAATGACGCAAAAAAAAGCGGAACTCCTTTTTATGACGGAATTATCTTTCACCGGGTGATTAAGAACTTCATGATTCAAACCGGCGATCCTCAGGGAACCGGAATGGGAGGCCCTGGTTACAGGTTTGAAGATGAAAAAAACGACCTGAAACATACAGGTGCAGGAATCTTGTCAATGGCGAATTCAGGACCTAACACAAACGGAAGCCAATTTTTTATAACAGAAGTACCTACGCCTTGGTTAGACGGACGACATACCATATTCGGAAAAGTGGTTAAAGGGTTGGAAATAATTGATACTATTGCCGGTGTACAAACAGGAGCTCAGGATAAACCCGTAGAGCCGGTTATTATGGAAAAAGTATCTATCATTGCTAAAGGGGAAGAATATAAAGATTATGATGCAGCTAAATTTTTTGAAGAAAACAAGAATTTAATCTCAGAAAGAAACAAAAAATATCTGGAAGAAAAAGAGAAATCAGCCGCTGCTAAATTGGAAGAACTCAAAGCGGAAATGACCCAGACATCCACAGGGCTATTTTACAAAATAACAGAAAAAGGAACCGGTGCTCAGGCTAAATCCGGAGATACGGTATCCGTACACTATGAAGGGGCATTAACTAACGGAAATGTATTCGATTCTTCTTTTGCCAGAAATGAACCTATTGAATTTCCTTTAGGTAGAGGAATGGTTATCAAAGGATGGGAAGAAGGCATTTCGTTGCTGCATGAAGGAGATAAAGCTACCTTTTTAATTCCGCCTGCTTTAGGATATGGCGCACAAGGAGCCGGAGGAGGAATTATCCCCCCTAATGCATGGCTGGTATTTAAAGTAGAGCTTATCAAAGCGAAATAGAGCGATAGCCCCTATTTAAATAAAATATATTTGTAGATTCTGGTTTTAAAATACGACAGAATTATAAATTAAAAAAAGTCGGTTTTATCGCTTGTGTATTTCAACGATGTTGAAAAATACTACTTTTACAGAAAAACATAAAATAAGAACTTTGATAAATAAAGAGGAATTTTTTTTAAAGAATTCCTCTTTTTAGAGCCTGTTTAAATTTTATTGCGATTATATTTTATTGCTATTTTAGAGATGGATTTTTTGCTTTTTATTTGAAGATTTAGCGGGCTAAATCAAGAAGAAAAAGTGAAAAAGACGCTCAAAAGAGCTTAAAAAGAATGCAAAATATAATTAGAATCTAAAAATAAATATTTGAATAAAATTTAAACAGGCTCAAGGTATAACATAAAAAGGAAAAGGCGAAAGGATGATCTTTCCGCCTTTTCCTTTTTTTTTTGCTTATTTCTAGTAACATACATTTTTTACTTACGAATAATCTCTGGATAATGACCTGTTTTACCGGAAAAAAGACCAGATCAGTTCATTGGGAGTTTTGAGATAACAGTTAATCGTATTATAATTCAATCCTAAAACTTTTGAGGGTTTCATGATGTTAATATTATAAAAAAGTCAATTATTTTTTCAATTTTTATAATTATTTATTTCGTTATATTTTATAGGTATTCTATGGTAAAACACCCATTTTATTCTAGTTTTTGATTTTGAGGGTGTCGTTTTATGAGAATGGGAATGAATAAAGGGAAGAAGTAACTGAAAATATATTTTAAAAGAAATGTCAAAAGTGTTGAAAAATGTAGTAAATTTGTTGAATGAAGAGGTAAGGACAGACATGAGGTTATTTGTGAAATCTCTTTTTAAGAGGATAGAGTGTGTGAAAATTTTCCGGATTGAGCCTTGCTTTTATTAGGTAATGATTCGAAAAAAGTTTATTTTTATAGAAGTGGATAAAACAAGAATTAATACTAAATTTTTTCAACAAGATGCCCTGACTGTAGCACAGGAATTACTGGGCAAAATCTTAATACGAGTTTTTGACAAGGGTGAACTAACCCAACACATTATTACGGAAACAGAAGCCTACTTGGGAGAGGAGGATCTGGCATGTCATGCCAGTAAAGGAAGAACTACCAGAACAGAAATTTTATACCATGAAGGAGGAAAAGTCTATGTATATTTGATATATGGAATGTATTGGATGCTGAATTTTGTAACCGGAACTGAAAATCATCCTCAGGCGGTTCTGATAAGAAGCGTGGAAAAATGTGAAGGTCCGGGAAGAGTAGGGAAGCTGCTTCAGCTTAATAAAGATTTTTACGGGGAGGACTTAGCTCTCTCGAAGAGAATATGGGTGGAAAATTCGGGAATAACTCCCGATTTTAAAACAACTTCCAGAATTGGAGTTGATTACGCAGGAGAAGTGTGGAAAAATAAACCTTGGAGGTTTATAATGAAAAAATAAGAAACTATAACTAAATCTAATGAAAATATTTAAAAAGGTACAAATTAGGAAATGTGATGAATGCACGATTCAACATGAGCAAATTTCTTCTATTGATTTAATGGAAAGGGCTGCTTCAGTCTGTTTTGAATGGATACAAAACAAATATTCAGATGAATATACTTTTTATATAGTTTGTGGAAAAGGAAACAACGGAGGAGACGGATTAGCCCTGGCCCGGATGTTGTTAAATAAAAACTATAAAGTAGAAGTATTTATTATTCAGTCATCATCCGATTTCGTAGAAGACACGCAAATTAATTTTGAAAGATTCCCTGAATCCGTATATTTTCTGGAAGGGGATGATTTTGAAATTCCTGAAGGAAAAACAGTTATTATTGATGCTTTATTTGGCACCGGGTTGAATAAACCCTTGCAGGGAGCAGCAGAAAAAATTGTTTCCAAACTTAATTCTATTCAGGCAATAAAAGTAGCGATAGACATACCTTCCGGTTTATTGGCGGATGAATTACCCAAAGAAGATCAAACTATATTCTATGCTGATGAGACATTAAGTTTCGGCTTTTATAAAAGATCCTTTCTCCATAAGGAAGGAGCAAAATATGTCGGAAATGTTCATATAATGGATATAGGTTTGAATGAGGAGTTTATTCAGGAAGAAGAGACGGATAATTATATTATAGTCAATAAGGATTTTATAAAGGAAGTTAAGGTAAGAGATCCGTTTAGCAACAAAGGCGATTTTGGAAAAGCAGTACTGATCGGAGGCAGTTATGGAAAAATAGGAGCCATAACCCTTTCTACCCGTGCAGCATTGAAATCAGGCGCCGGATTAACGTATGCTTTAGCGCCCGAATGTGGATATGGAATACTACAAAATTCGGTTCCGGAAGCCATGTTTATTTCAGGAGGAGAAAAATATATAGAAAAAGCGGATTTGCCGTCAAAAGACTGTAAGATAGGAATCGGCACCGGATTAGGAACTGAAGATCAGACTAAAAAAGTGTTGAAAGATTTGTTGAAGCAGGCGAGTGAACCTTTGGTCATTGATGCGGATGCATTGAATATTCTGGCAGAAACCCCGGAAATGCTATCGCTTCTTCCTGAAAACACGATTATTACGCCTCATCCTAAAGAGTTTGAACGATTATTCGGAGAAACCTCGTCTACGATGGAACAGTGTGAGCTTGCCCGAAAAAAAGCGAAAGAGAATAAAATTATTATTGTTTTAAAAGGTCATTATACTACCGTATTGCTTCCGAATGGAGATTGTTATTATAATATTAACGGAAACGCAGGTATGGCTAAGGGAGGAAGTGGAGATGTGCTGACAGGAGTTATTACCGGATTGCTGGCACAAGGATATGAACCCGATTTGGCAGCCATGTTGGGCGTGTTCATACAAGGAAAAGCAGGGGATTATGCAGCGGAAAAATATTCTCAGGAAGCAATGACCGCACAAGATATAATAGAATGTCTCTCGGATGTATTTTTGGAACTTAGAAAAGGAGAGGGAAAATTTTGTAAATGCGGGGTGATATAAAGAAGCAGACTCCGGCAAAACAGAAATCTGACAGGATAAAAAACAAAGCATTCCGGACATCGTCCGGAATGCTTTGTTTTATAAAGACATGATTTTTCGCGTTAAATTTCGATTTTTCAGAAATAAAAATATCGGGCGTTCTATCCCTTTTTTAATCGTTTGTATGGGTTTTTATATAAAACACCCTCATTATGAGGAGGAAATATAGCCTGATATTTGACATATTTCCTGACGTAAATCAGTGAATTATATCGTTTTTCCTATTTTTTTATGTTTTCCCTCATTTTTGATTTCGATTTATGAAAATATTAACAACAAAAATCAGTATTTTTGAATCATGATTTCCAAAGATTTTCAAAATAATTTAAAACTATACGAATATTTAAAGGAATTTATTTCTAAAGAAAAATCACAAAAGATTGAAGATCTGATAAATTACAGGACAGATTTTGTTGTTACTGTGCTGGAAGATATTTATCAATTCAGAAATGCAGGGGCTATTGTACGAAGTATGGAAGCTTTTGGTTTTCAATCCTTATATGCTTTGGAAAATCGGAATGTATTTAAGCCGGAATCTGCCGTATCACGAGGTGCGGATAAATGGATCGACATCATTTATATGCGTTCCGGACGGGATTCTTTGCAGAAAATTAAAGATAAGGGATACCAATTGGTTGTTGTTTCTCCGGAAAAAGAAGCTGTCGATATTCGGGATTTTAAATTGAGCTGTCCTGCAGCATTAATTTTCGGGACGGAATTTAAAGGCGTGTCCGAAGAAACACTAAAATTTGCAGATGCCTGCGTTAAAATTCCAATGGAAGGTTTTACAGAAAGCCTTAATGTTTCCGTAGCTGCCGGAATCTGTTTACACGAAATGAGAAATAAATTGAAAAACAGTGATTTGGACTGGAAACTTACGGAAGAAAGAAAAATAACCCTAAAAACAAAATGGGCTATGAATTCTGTAAGTTCCGGAGAAGAAATTGCTTCACATTATATTAAATCCTTAGAAATATGAGAAAAAATTTAATTTTGATTTTAAGTTGTATACCGGGAATTTTACTCCACTCCCAAAACTTAGAAGAATCTACATACACCGAAAAAGACAGGATTCTGGAATCTTTAAGTTTCTCAATTCCCATTTGTACTAAGGATGTATTGGTGAGCACATGGAAAAATTTCATTAAAAAACAGGGAGGAAAAGTAATCGGAGGTATTATAAATAAAGCCAGTGGTGCAGACATCAAATTCACCCCTTCAGGAGATTTCTGGAGCGGACATTTTGCTTATGGCTTCAATGATGATGAAACCATAACTATTTTTACTTCCTTTCAAAACGATCAGGGAGATTTTATGAGTTTTCAATCCCCGGAAAAAGAAGTTGCCTTCCCTGTTTTAGAAGAATTCCGAATGGACATTTTGAAATCATGCACTTTAGACGATCTCAACAGGTCTAGAAGCTACAGCATTACTCTGAGCAAAGAAAAAATACGCAATTCTGACAGGATAATGTATTTAGAGAAAAATTCACGCAATAACCAGCTGAAAATAGATTTAAAATCAGGACAGGAACTATCCGAAAAAGAACAGCTGAACTTAGAAAAGATCAAACAGCGTATAATTTCCAACGAGTCCGAGTTACAAGCCCTCAAAAACAGAAATATCGCCATAGAGGAAGAACTCAAGGCTCAGGATCTGGTTATTCAACGTTTTGAACAAAGAATGGATACTCTGGAAGGAAAAATAATCCCCAATGAAGTACCTGAATCCGGTTCCAAGGATGAAGAAACCGCCGGCGTGGAAAACAATACTTTAAAAAACAACGATACTTTAAAAAATATAGAGACCGGAAATACGAAAGAGACAGAAAACATAGAAGATATAGAAGCAAAAGGTATAAAAAAAGAGGAAGAGGAAGATGAAGAGGTGGAAAGTGCAGAGTAATCTCCCCGGATTATTTTGAAAAACAAATAATTACTTTTCTCTTATTTGGACGAATATTTAATTTTAAACTAATTATAAATGAAACTTGAAAAATTAAATCTGCTTAACCAGGGAGATGTCGCTTTTATGGAAAATCTTTATACGGAATCCTTTCTTAAAGAAGGGCGGCGTCCGGTTGACAGAATGTTTAAAACGTATGAGGAAAATAAGGACATATTTTCTATTTTATTAGCGGTTCAAGATGATAATAGAATAGGATTTTTTACTTATTGGGATTTAGGGGAATTTATCTTTGCCGAACATTTTGCTATTTATTCAGATTTCAGAGATAGCGGATATGGAAGTAAAGTCATAAATCTTTTTATGGAAAGTACGACCAAACCTATTGTTCTGGAAGTGGAACCACCGGATTCCCGTATAGCCGAGCGGCGGATAGTATTTTACGAACGTTTAGGTTTTAAACTTTGGGATGATATTGAATACCGGCAGCCTTCCTACTATCAGGACGGAAAAAGCTATCCTATGATACTGATGACAGTAGGTGATATTGATCTGGGTGAAAACGGTAAAGATATAATACATAAGATTCATACAATTGCATATAACATTTGATTACATAAAAGTCATTTAAATTTCACAATCAATAATCAATATGCTGAAAATAAAGCATTTAAATTTAATTACCTTGCCTTGTGTTTAGGAAGAATTAAGAAAAAGCGCAAGAAAACAGAGAAAAATATTTGGATAAAAGGAAAATTTTTTTGTATACTTATAACATGGAGGTATTTCTGCTTTGACTGTAAACTTACTGATTGAATCCGGAGTTGGTACGCAATTGGAAAGTAAAAACAGATGAAGAGTGTCAGATTAGTTCAAAAAACTTCCCGGGCAAGGGCTTGATCATATTTTTAAGTTCTAAGTTCAGTAATGCAGGCATTAACCGGTAGGTTGGCAGATTTAATTCCAAAGAAAGTAAATCTATCTGGGATTTTCCTTTTTCTTGCAGGAAGTTAATGATTTCCAGTTCCTGAGGCTCCAATTCTGCAAATAGTTCAATTTGGATGTTTTTTTTGGGTTTCTCTCCATAATATTCCAAAATATCTTCGGGTCGGGTGATGATCTGAGCTTCCAGATTTTTAATTATCCGGTTACATCCCTGACTGGATACGTCTGTAATTTTTCCCGGCAAGGCAAAAACCTCACGATTATACGAATTGGCGAATTTTACGGTGGAAATGGCTCCTCCTCCATAAGCGGATTCAACAATAATCGTGACGGGAGAAAGTCCGGCAATGATCCGGTTTCTTTGGATGAAGTTCGGGCGTTCGGGTTTCACATCTAATGAAAACTCGGAAATGATTCCTCCGTTGGGTAACATTTGAGCGGCTAATAATTTGTGTTGAGAAGGATACAGGTTTTTCAATCCGTGAGCCAAAACTCCTAAAGTGGGAATCTGTAATTCCACAGCTTTTTTATGAGCAGTGCCGTCAATTCCTAAAGCCAATCCGCTCACTATGGTTATATCCAGAGTTTTCAGGCATTCAACCAAATTTTCTGTAAAGTTTTTCCCATACGAGGTCATCTTTCGGGTACCTACAATGCTTATCAAAGGATTATTCCAGTTGAAATTTCCTTTGGAATAGAGCAGGGTGGGAGCATCGTTGCACTCTTTTAACAACAAAGGATAATCGTCCTCAAATAAATGAGTGATCCGGATTTGATTGTCTGCACAATATTGAATCTCTCTTTCTGCTTTTTTAAAAATGGTTTCATCTCCTATGTGTTGTGTGGTTTTTTCGCCGATCTTAAAAACGGAAGTCAACTTTTTTAAAGGAGCATTCCAGATATTTTCCGCGGAACCGAATTGTGACAGTAATTTTTTTATGATGGAATCTCCTATATTCGGACAATATTTCAAAGCGATGAGATATAAAGTGTCTGTATTCATTAGATATAAAAATAATCGGATAAAAGTAATAAAAAAACAGAGTAAATTATCTTAAACTTTATAAAATTATTGGATCAGGATGAAGAGTCCATTATTTAACTACTATAAATCAATAAGTTATAATAAAGTAAAAGATATTTCGTACTTCCGATGTAAAACCGAAAAGGGAGAAATTTATAAAATCTTCAGGCAGGAGTTGTTTTATTTTTGTAATACCTTTGTATTTTACAAATTATGAAATTTAAGGTAGTTTCTCCATTTTCCCCTACGGGTGATCAACCTCAGGCTATAGAATCGCTTTCTAAAGGGATTTTAGACGATGAAAAATACCAAACCCTGCTGGGGGTTACCGGATCGGGGAAAACATTTACCATTGCCAAAGTCGTTGAAAAAATTCAGTGTCCTACCATTGTTTTGGCTCATAATAAGACATTAGCGGCACAGTTGTATATGGAGTTTAAAGAATTCTTCCCCCATAATGCCATAGAATATTTTGTTTCCTATTACGACTATTATCAGCCGGAAGCATTCATGCCTACTACCAATACGTATATTGAAAAAGATCTGTCCATCAATGATAATCTGGAAAAACTGCGTTTGAGCACCACTTCGGCTTTGCTTTCGGGCAGGAGGGATGTTCTGGTTGTTTCTTCGGTTTCCTGTCTGTACGGTATCGGAAATCCTATGGAATTTAAAAATAATAAGGTTTCATTGGAAATAGGGCAGCAAATTACCAAGACCCGATTATTGCAATCTTTGGTATCAGCCTTATATTCCCGTTCGGAAATCAGTTTCGGAAGAGGAAATTTCAGGGTAAAAGGAGATGTGATTGATATATTTCCTGCTTATTCGGATACGGGAGTCCGGGTTCAGTTCTTTGGAAATGAAATAGATCGTATTGAAAATGTTGATTATGTTTCCAACAACGTAATTGATTCCGTAGAAAGCATTAATATATATCCGGCCAATCTTTTTGTAACTTCTCCGGATACTCTTCATGAGGCTATCCGGAATATTCAGATTGATTTAGGAAAACAGGTAAAATATTACAACGAAATAGGGAAACATCTGGAGGCTCATCGTCTGAAAGAACGTACGGAATTTGATCTGGAAATGATAAAAGAGCTTGGATATTGTTCCGGAATCGAGAACTATTCCCGTTATTTGGATGGACGTCCTCCGGGAGCACGACCTTTTTGCCTGTTGGATTATTTTCCCAAAGACTATTTAATGGTCGTTGATGAGAGTCATGTCACTTTGCCGCAGGTACACGCTATGTACGGCGGAGATAGAAGCCGAAAAGAAACTTTGGTGGAATACGGCTTTCGGCTTCCGGCAGCATTAGACAACCGACCTCTGAAATTTGAGGAATTCGAAATGATGCAAAATCAGGTGATTTACGTAAGCGCCACTCCGGCAGATTATGAATTGCAAAAGTGCGAAGGTGTATATGTCGAACAGGTCATTCGCCCCACAGGTTTACTGGATCCCGAAATTGAAATAAGACCTTCTTTAAATCAGATAGATGATTTAATGGGAGAAATACAAAAAAGAATAGAAGAAGACGAACGAATATTGGTTACTACCCTCACCAAACGGATGGCGGAAGAGCTTACCAAGTATTTAACCAAATTCGGGATTCGTACCCGGTATATTCATTCTGACATAGACACCTTGGAAAGAGTGGAAATTATGCAGGATTTAAGGATCGGGAAATTTGATGTTTTGGTTGGAGTAAATCTCCTCAGAGAGGGGTTGGATCTCCCGGAGGTTTCTCTGGTTGCCGTATTGGATGCAGACAAGGAAGGATTTCTCCGTTCGCATCGTTCGCTGACTCAGACCGCAGGACGGGCTGCCCGTAACATCCATGGAAAAGTGATCATGTATGCCGATAGGATTACAGACAGCATGAAAAAAACCATTGACGAAACTGCCCGAAGAAGAGAAATTCAAAACCAATACAATATAGATCATCATGTTGTTCCCAAGCCGTTAAAGAAAAAAATTACCACAATCTCCATAGGCAATATCGAAACGGAAGCAGAAGTCTATGTTTCAAAAGAAGATGTTAAAGAAGCAGCGGAGCCGGTCTCCCGATATAAGTCCGGAGATTTGAATAATTTAATCGCCCTGAAACAAAAAGAAATGGAAAAAGCAGCTAAAAATTTAGATTTTTTAACCGCTGCTAAAATTCGGGATGAAATTCAGGAATTAAAAGATGAGATGGAAAAAAAATAATATAATTATACCGTTTTTCAGTTCTTACTCAATTTTATTCAGCCACAGACGGTGATTAACAGCTGTAAATCAGGTCATATAACTGCCTGTTTAATGAAAATTACACAACATAAATCAAGATATAAATCATTGATTATCAATTATTTATTAATAAAATTAAAAATAATTGAAACATAATTTTAATAAAATATAAAAATAATTGAAAAAAGATGTATATTAGCGCATTGAGATTTTACATTATACTTTCTTCTATTCTTTAAATTAAATTATAGTTTTTTAGTCTGATTTTCTTTCTCAATAATCTTTTATCAATATTTTAAATTTTTTATATGAACATTTTTATTTCAAACCTGAATTACAGGTTAACAAGTGATGATTTACAAGACTTATTTTCAGAGTATGGAGAAGTAGAATCAGCAAAAATAATTCAAGACCGGGAAACAGGACGTTCCAGAGGTTTCGGTTTTGTTGAAATGGCTGATGATGAGGCTAAGACAGCTATTGATGAATTAAATCAAAAAGAAGTAGACGGAAAAGTAATTAGTGTCTCCCAAGCTAGACCTAAAGGAGAAAGACCTAGTGGTGGTAGTGGAAGAAATAGTTTTAGAAGAAATTATTAAAAGGGGTTTTAAATAAGAGACAAGGTAAAAAAAAGCGGCTGAAAATTTTTTCAGCCGCTTTTTTATTGCGTATGATCTGAGCTTACATTACAATTTCAAATCAAATCCTACATAAAACATGGCAGGAGTGATGGGAGCATATACTATGGAAGTATCAAAGTAAGTGCCAAAAGGATTTTTAGGATCAATAACCGGATCTTTCTGTTTATATCCGCCCAGGTTTTCCACACCGATATAAGTTCTGAATTTGTCGGAAAAATGTCTGGATATTTGAGCATTCAGTAAAGCGTAGTCAGGTGAATATAAACTTCTTTGGAATTCTTCCGGATTTTGTGAAGTATCAGGAAGCTTTTGTCTTCCTGCATATTGCAGGGTAAAGTCAAAAACCCATTTGCTCTTTCTTTCGGTTTCATGAGTGGAATAAGAAGCAGAAAATAATCCCCGATGCTTTGACGTGAAAGGCACTTGTCTTTTTCCTCTCGAATAATCAGCCTTAATATCGTACCATTTGTAGGCGAAATGAAGTTCCAGATTGGAAACAGGGAAGACGTCCCAAACAGTTTGAAAAGAGTTGGAGTATGACTTTCCGTCCAGATTATAAAACCACAGCTCCTGCGCCGATTCCTCTAGATCTACCAGCACCTGTTTCTCAAAATCGGTTCTGTAAAAATCCACAGTGAAAGTGTTTTTGATGTTTCCTATTCTAAAATCCTGAATCAGGCTGGCTCCATAGTTCCATGCGATTTCCGGGGCTAATCCGTATATGTTTCCGTCGGCGTATTTGATATGCACCTGACGTGAAGAAGCAAGATACTGCATGTTTTCCGCAAAAATAGCAGCGGTTCTCATTCCTCTTCCGGCAGCCAGACGCAATGTGGTTTTAGGAAGAATGGAGTATTTAATGTTTAATCTGGGTAGAACCTGAGTTCCTGCCAGATTGTGAAAATCGGTGCGTATTCCTGCAACAACAGTAAAATTTTTAAGAGAAGTATTTGTATACTCCGCAAAAATTCCGGGAACGTTTTCAGTTCTTTTATAGGCCGTATTTTCAAAATCTTCGTTGTAAGCATCGTACAAATAACTGGTTCCCAGAGTATATTTATTATTGATGTTTCCGATGGTGCTTTCAAATATCAGGTTGGCAAAAACAGAATTTTGATTTCCGTTATATAATCTCTGACCAAAATAACTGTCGATGCTATGATGGACGAATTTAGTCTGCAATCCTATGCTTTGATACGGTTTATTTAAGAACACATATCCGGTCTTATTCCAAATTTCAAGATGGTAGTTTTCTATACCCAGTTCATAATGATTATTATGAGTTGCTTTGTGGGAAGATTCATTATGGGAGTTTTCTACACCCAGTTTGTAATGGTTTTGAGCTGCTTTGTGGGAAGGTCCATGATCGGGGTCTTCTATACCCGGACCCGGTTCATAATGGTTTTGAGTTGCATTGTGGGTAGATCCATGATGTGTTTCTCCGCCGGTTTGTTTATCATACAAGGCTTGAATTGCAAACAGAGAGCCCCATCCGTTTTTTTGAATTCCATCATAATGACGAATATTCATAACGTTGATTTGTTTGGAAAGAGGACTATCCAGAAAGCCATCATGGTTCATGTCTTCTTTGGCAAATCTTCCGTTCAGATGAAATAAAGCAGTATTACTCCAGTTATTTTTTAATTGGGTGCCATTTACGGTGTTGAATTCCAGACGGGCATTTTGGTTTGCATAGAAATTGAAATGAGTGAAATTTTTGTCTTTATATTTTATCAATTCAGTATTAATTTGCCCGGTAATAGCTTCATATCCGTTATTGACAGTACTTCCTCCTTTGGTTAATTGAATGGAATTGATCCAGGTTCCCGGTAAAAAGCTTATTCCGTTGGCGGAGGTCAATCCTCTCACCTCAGGCATATTTTCCACCGTAATGGAAGTATATTTTTGGTCTAATCCCAACATTTTGATTTGTTTTGATCCGGTTACGGCATTGGTGGTGGAAACGTCAACGGTCGGGTTGGTTTCAAAGCTTTCCGCCAGATTACAACAAGCGGCTTTTAATAATTCGGTCTTGTTAATGTTGTACGTCAGATCCACAGAGTTGGATTTAATGCTTACGGCTTTTGCTCTCTGCCGGATGATTATTTCATCCAGTTCTTTTTCATCAGAAAGTATTTCAGGTTCCAGATAAATTTCTATGGGCTCGTCAATGGATTCAACTTTAACTTCCTGAGGGACAAAGCCTTCTTTGGCTACTTCTATATGATAAAGTCCGGCATGATACATAAGTTCGAAATTTCCCAGACTGTCGGTAACGGTTTTCATTACCGGATGTTCTTTCCAGTTAACATCTGCTCCGTTGACGGGTATGGGTATGCTGTTTTCTTTTTCAGCAAAGACGAATAAACGTCCTGTTACTGATTTATGCTGTGCGAGTATGAAGGTGCTCACACATAGTAAAAATAAGGTTATATATTTTTTCATTTTACGTAAAATTTAAGATAAAAATTATAGATTAATTTTTGTTACAACCAATTGCTTGTAACACGATATATTCATTTCCTTTTTGGAAAGAATGAAGTGATGTAAATGAAAAATATAATCAACAACAGTAGTAAGTGTAGCGGCAATAGATCCGGTATAACTTTATCGGAGAAGGAGGAGGGTTGGAGTAAAGCAGAGGAATTTCAACCTTTTGATTAAAAGACAAGGCAAGGATATTCCAACTCAAATCGGAAGATATACCGATTGAATTATAGAATGATAGCTGAAAAATAGGGTCTAAAGAAAAAGCGGAAATTTCATTGGACTTTATTAATACGTCCTTGCAGCATAAATCTCTTTTAAAGGATGGAATTTCTTTTGCGGAAGAAGAAGTTTGTAATGAAGCATTAAATTTTTTTGAGTTAACGGTATAGCCTACATTTTCCCCATGACACCAGTTTTGGTATACAAAGAGATTAAGATTTGCGAATAAGATCAGGCAAATCAAAAGTATAGACTGAACCAACTTCATATTGCAAAGATACGAAAAAATATTTTTACTTTACCTAATTCATTAGCGGACATAATTTTGGTTTAAACAACCTCTTTTTTATTTTGTTTGTTTTCCAATTCTTTTTTTATTCTCATCTTCTCCTGATAAAAAAAGCGGTCTGCTATGTACAACTCCCGTTCCAAAAGACAAAAAATATCCCCTTTCGTGTTAGTAATTACCAATTCTTTTTTCCAGGCTATTTCCTTTTGTCTTTTTACATTTTGAATGATCTGTTCAATTTCTTCTTTTTTAAATTCAAATAAGGCAATTGCTTTTTCAGTAGCGGGTTTTCTATAATGAATGGTAGCCGATTTATCCCAGATGACATATTCATTACCCAATATATGGATCAATTGCATCATATAAACAGGATCCGTAGCGGAAAATAAACTTCCCCCGAAAATAGTTCCTACATAATTCCGGTTTTTATACGATAACGGAATTTCCACTATTACTTTGAACATATCCTCAGACATGTATTTGATTCTTCCTGCGGAACGTATGTACATAGGGGAAAAATTAAAAAGATATTTATATAGGGTGGAGGGTTTAAGAATCCTGTTTAGAATTTTATTCATCTTCGCATACATTTATGTTACTGATAGGTGTTGTGATCTTAAATTGAGAAAACCGCTGTAAATTTAATCATTAAGTTGCAGATTAATCGGGAAAATAAGATTCTCCTATTTTGGGTTTGAATAAGGGTTGTTTTTTCAGGGCTTTATAGGCGAGTATGGTCTTGTCGAAAACATTCAGTATCTGAAAATAATTATTATATTCATAGAAAAATTTCACCTCATGATTAAGGTAGGTATATAAAATAAACTCATCAATTTCTGTTTTTTCCAATCCGATTCCGATAAAATATTCGTCTCCGAAATAATCTCTGATATTTTTTATATTCTTGATCTGGTTTTCATATGCTGCAAGCCGTTCCTTTCGCTTATTGTCTCCTGAAATCAAATCCAGTATGTCGTCTATTTCTATTTTCATAACAGCCTGTTTTGCAGCTTCAGAATCGACGTCCGTGCTGCCGTCCAGCTTTCGGTCAGGGGACAAATTTCCCAATCGGGTCAGCAATTCATTAGTTTTATTCATCATGGGTATCCGCTTTACATCCAGTTCTATACTTCCATAGGTCTTGAAAGGAGTAATATATATATCATCCAGTTGTTTTTCCCTGAGGTCCAGTTGTATAAACATCTGTTTTCTTTGTTCCATAGTCGAAGTTACCGAAACCGTTCTCTTCTGTATGTTGTATGCCTGAAATAAAATAACATCATTTTTTTGTGCCGAAATTATGAAGTTTCCTGTTATATCTGTAATGGTAGTATGATTCGTAGTCAGGTTTTTCACATAAATTCCGGAAACCGATTCCTGATATTCATCCAGCAGATGCACTTTTCCTTTAATTGATTTTCTCTCCTGAGAAAAGATCAAAAGAGGAAATAGTAGTAATAAGCAAATGCCGAAAAGCCTCATATTATAATCTTTAACAAACAAAAGTACGTCAAATAACAATTCTGAAACAGAATTTTATGAAAAATTTATCTATAAATTAACTTCTTTTAACCCATAGCGCATTATTCTGTTGATTAATTATTTCCACCGAAGACAAATTTGTTAAAATATTGAATGGTAGTCAGTGTTGTAATTTTGGCAGGGATTCGTGTTTTTTTGCGTAATTCTTTTAAAATCAATTTACAACTTACTCTTCGTTATATTCCACTATAACCCGGGCGTAGCAAAAACAATTTCGGGGAAAAGATCAAAAGCCGGCAAGCTCTGAATTTTCCTTTTGAAATTCAGGTTTTAGTTTGTAATTGAAACGCGCCTTAAACTTTTGAATTTTAGGAGCTATGACCGTTCTGCAATAAGGCTGATTGGGGTTTTCCTGATAGTATCTTTGATGATGGTCTTCAGCCGGGTAAAACACTGAAAACGGAGAGATCAGTGTCGTATATTTTTCTTTCCATAGATCCGTAGCCTGAGATTTTTTTAAGGATTCCCGGGATAATACCTTCTGTTCTTCCGTTCTGTAAAATATCACCGAACGGTATTGCGTTCCTATGTCGTTGCCCTGCTTGTCCACCTGAGTGGGATCGTGTATATACCAAAATACATCCAGCAGTTCGGAAAAAGAAATTTCCTCAGGGTTATATTCGATCTGTACTACCTCCGCATGACCGGTGAGCCCTGTAGAAACTTGTTGATAGGTGGGGTATTCATAATTTCCTCCCGAATATCCGCTGGTAACTTTATATACCCCGTTCAGCATTTCAAAACAGGGATTTAAGCACCAGAAACATCCTCCTCCCAATGTGATTTTTTCTAATTTTTCACTCATAACATCTGAGATCTTTTCCTGAGGTTGGTTGGTTTGGCAGCTAAAACAAAATAAAAGTAAAATTAGTTTGAATACTATTTTTTTTATTTTAACGTCTATTAGCATTAGTACAAGTAGGATAAGTTGAAACTTTGTTTTTTCACTGTGCGTAAAACTACAAAAACTATACTAAAAACTATATCTTACGATATTTTTATTTTTTTCTACATCTTTTTTTTAATAGAAAACAACTAAAATGAATTGATTTCCTTTATTTTAACATTAATAAATTTTGTGATATAAACTATGATATAGCTAAATAATTTATTATCTTTGCAGTAATATCACAGATTAACTATGAGTACAGAGACAACAAATAAGAGCATCGGAATTGTAAAAGACGTTTTCGCAAAATATTTAGAAGAAAGAGGACATAGAAAAACTCCGGAAAGGTTTGCCATTGTAGAGGAGATATATTCTACAGACGAACATTTTAATGTTGACTGGCTTTATCTGAAAATGAAAGAAAAAAACTATCGTGTCAGCAGGGCTACCATATATAACACCATAGAAATTCTTCTGGCTGCTAAGTTGGTTAGAAAACATCAGTTTGGAGAAGGGCTTCAGGCTTTATATGAAAAATCGTATTTTGCCAAGCAGCATGACCATATACTTATGCTGGACAGCGGCGAAGTAATTGAGTTCTGTGATCCGAGAATCCAAGCTATCAAAAGTTCTTTGGAAGAAATCTTTAATATAAAAGTAGAAAGCCATTCTCTTTACTTTTACGCCAGGAAGAACGATTAAATAAATGAAATTTAAAACTTTCTTTTTTCTTTTTTTTATTTGTGGATTTACGTTTTCACAAGTAAATCCGTCTCCGCCTAACCCTAAAAAAAATCCTAAACCTGAACGGATTAAACTGGTAAATGCAGATTTAGAAGAGGTAAATGAACTTGTTTTTGAAGGGAATATGGTGTATTCGGGAAATGTTGTCGCAGAACATGAGACTTCCCGGTTGGAATCTGACTCGGTAATTTATTTTCAAGATAAGAATTTCATTGAAGCCAGAGGCAACGTTCATTTCACAGATAAACAATCCTCTCTGGTCTGTAAAATACTTACTTATGATGCCTCCACAAGAACAGCCATTGCTTACGATAATGTGAAGCTGGTTACTCCGGATCAGACGGTAGAAACGGATAAGCTCATCTATGACGCAAACACGGATGTTGCTTATTTTGACAACTGGGGAACCATATACAGAGGTTCTAATATAACTTACACCAAAGTCGGAAAATATTATGTGAAGCAAAACCGCATCGAACTGGGTGAAAGTTCCACGTTAGAATCTCCCGAATATATACTTGAAGGTTCCGGTATTACATACACCACTCAAACGGGAATTGCCGATTTTAATGAATTTACCCGTATTTCCAACAAAAAAGACCCTACGGTTTTTGTTACCGGAACCCGGGGAACCTATCACAGCCAAACCAAAGAATCTTATTTGAAAAACGACGGACGGGTCTATTATCAGGGAAAGATACTGTCAGGTGAAGATCTGTATTTTAACGAAATTACCGGATTCGGAAGGGGTATTAAAAACGTGAAACTGGACGATCCTGAAGAAAAAAGATACCTGCTGGGAGGCTATGGTGAAGTTTACCGGTTTAAAGATTCTGCCATGATTACGGAAAAACCCTACATGGTAAAAATATTCACCAAAGATTCTTTATTTTTCCATTCGGATACCATAATTGCCGTTAAGGATAAAGATGAAAAATCCATAATTCGGGGATTTCACAACGGAAGGCTTTTTAAATCCAATATGTCCGGAAAAAGCGACTCTCTGGTTTACCACGAGACCATAGGAAGGATCGATTTTTACAAAAAGCCTGTTTTTTGGGCAACGGGCGGAAGGCAGCTTACTTCCGATACTCTTTCTGCCTACCTGAACGTAAAGACACAGGTAATAGATTCCATCTATGGCAGAGAACATGCTTTTGTTATAAGTAAGGTAGATTCCCTGTCTCCTAAATTTGAATTCAATCAGGCTAAAGGAAGAATGCTCCATGCCTATTTTAAGGATGAAGAGTTACATTTGGTGGATCTACGGGGAAATGCCGAATCTATGGTTTATGCGGAGGAAGAAGATTCCAAAACCCGGAAAAAAGAACGAATCGGGATTGCCAAATCGGTTTGCGGCATATTGCAGGGAGAATTTATCGACCGGAAAATGGATATAGTTTCCTGTCAGATCAATGCCGAATCCAAAATATATCCGGAAAGTAAAATTCCGGAACGACAACGTTATTTAACGGAGTTTGACTGGCGGAACGATGAGCAGTTACGGAAATGGGATGATATTTTTCCCGATGTGTTTCCTTACGACAAGGACAAACCCAAAAAAAGCATAGATCAGATCCTTAGGGAACAGAAAGAAGCCGAAAAGCAACAGGAAACTGAGAACTCCGAACCAACGGAGGCAAACACTCAAATCGAAACTCCGTAAAAGTTCATTTCTTTGCGATTTCTTCTCAATCTCTTTTTTCATCCGCATTCATTTCACTTTAATTTATAAATTTGCAGATAAGTAGAAAATAATATTTAAACAGGCGGATACTATGTTGGAAAAAAAAGAAGCGCTTTATGAGAGAGCAATTCTTGTTGGGTTGATTACCCCCGGTCAGGACGAAGAAAAACTCGAAGAATACATGAATGAGTTGGAATTTCTTGCTAATACAGCCGGAGCAAAAGTTTATAAAAGATTTACCCAAAAACTGGAACAATCTAATTCCCGGACATTTGTCGGAAGTGGGAAACTGGAAGAAATCAATCAATATGCAAGTGAAAATGAAATAGATACAATTATATTTGATGATGAGCTAACCCCTTCTCAACTCAAAAATCTGGAAAAAGAACTGGATAGAAAGATCATTGACCGCACCAATCTTATTCTGGATATATTTGCTCAAAGAGCACAGACTTCTTACGCCAGAACTCAGGTCGAATTGGCTCAGTACGAATATTTACTTCCTCGTTTAACCCGTATGTGGACTCACTTGGAGCGTCAAAAAGGAGGAATCGGACTGAGAGGCCCCGGAGAAACGGAAATAGAAACAGACCGCCGTATCATCCGTGACAGAATTTCTCTTCTTAAAGAAAAACTCAAAGCTATTGATAAGCAGATGACCACTCAAAGAAACAATCGGGGAAAACTCGTGCGGGTGGCTTTGGTAGGATACACCAATGTAGGCAAGTCTACATTAATGAATATACTGAGCAAATCCGATGTCTTTGCTGAAGATAAATTATTTGCGACGTTAGATACTACCGTACGTAAAGTAGTCATTGGGAATCTTCCTTTTTTACTTACGGATACGGTAGGTTTTATACGGAAACTTCCCACTCAGTTGGTTGAATCGTTCAAATCCACGCTGGACGAGGTCAGAGAGGCGGATTTGTTGATCCATGTAGTGGATATTTCCCATCCCGACTTTGAAGACCATATCAGTTCGGTAAATACCATATTGACGGAGATAAGCTCTGCGGGTAAACCTGCGATCATGTTATTCAACAAAATAGATAACTTCACCTATGAAAAAAAGGATGAAGATGATTTAACTCCCGTTACTAAACGAAATTATTCTCTGGAAGACTGGAAAAAAACATGGATGGCAAAATCCGAACATCCTGCCGTTTTTATTTCTGCGGTGACTAAAGAGAATTATGATGAGTTAAAGAAGATACTATACGATCAGGTAAAGGAAATTCACATCAAACGATTCCCTTACAATGATTTTCTATTTGAATATTACGATGACGAAGGAAAAGAAAAACGGTAAAAACCGATAAAAGAAGTTTTTTCCTTATTTTGCCCTGTTGCAATAAATTCTCCAGTTGATCATCATTGCCGTAGGAAAGCTTTTTTTGACTTTTTTCAAATCTGTCTGACCGGATTCTTTTTTGAAATAATCTCCTGCCAGCAGCCTCCAATCGGGGCGCAAGTAGCTTTTTTCCACCCGAAGCTCCGGAAATTCGGTTCTGAAGTTGGTCATCATGGTATTGATTTCCTGTTCGCTTTTTGTTTCAGCAACTTTGATCATGAAACCGGGTATGTCGTTTCGTTTTCCGCAAACGGTCTTGGGCGCAGACGGATGAGCCGCCGGTTTATTTTCCGGTGAAGTTGCAGCAGCAACAGATATTTTCTTACACAATTCCTTTTCGTCTATCATCTTAATTATACCCTCCTCCGCATCAATGATCAATTTACCTCCTGTTGCCGAATCAACTTTTACAATAACCTTTTGTGCTTTAAACGAAGCGCAGGCAATAAGCATAAACAGAAAAAAGTAGTTTTTCATTTGCTTTATCAAATAATTTTACGGTACAAAAATAATACTTTCCGATTAATATAATGATAACATTTTAAAATAAGTTAAATGTCACTTTTAAGAATAAATTATCATCGAAATATTGTTGGTGATAAGCTCCCATTCTGTAGTATAGTCCTAATCCCAGATAGGAGACCAATTTATTCAGTTCTATTCCCGCTTCCTGATAATACTTGTCAGGAGTCTGAAAATCCAATATGGAATGTAGGTTCGTATGTTCCATATTTCCGATCATACCGTTATATATCAGTGCAATTTGTATTTTTTTTGCGTTCCACAACGGCAGATCGTTAAAAGTATGGGTGAAATGTAAGGCAACGTATTTATCTGCAAAAAAATCACCCGGTGATAAGGTTTCAAAGGAATGAAATCCTTTTGCCGAAAATCGTTTGAATACAGAACTTCCCGATTTTGCATTTCCAAAACTTCCATATAGATTCCAAAGCGTAGTTTCTCCGAAAATATATCCGGAATTGATCATAAAATTACTGGTTCCAAAAAAGTTTTTTACGGAAATATCCGATGAAAATCCAAACTTATGATAGTCAAAATCGGCATCAAGTCCTTTCCATCCTCTGGTATAATCAAAGTAGAAATAAACGGGTTTGTTTTCTATGGTCAATTTACCTTCAGGAGTCTGCATATATTTTGCAAAAGGAGCATATTTTATTCGCAACGAAGTGGTAAACTGATTGAACCAATGTTGAGGGTCTTTATTTTTGTATGAATATTCGTAATTAGCCCTTTGTGCCTGATAATCCACGATAAAGGAAGTTGTGAATCGTTTGAAAAAATCCTGTGTGTACGAAATTTTACCTTTCCGATAACTATAAAAGAATGAATTCTGGACATAATTAAGCCGTTCTCTTATTTGTTCCATGGATTCGGGAGTGCGGTATATTTCTCTGGAAGAAGGATTTACATCGGAGTATGCATTTATGCTCAATATGCCATCGTATTTTTTATTAATGAAAAGATCCATCCCTGCGGCTCCTTTAAAATTCGTATCTTTACTTCCATAAGCGGCATATCCGTGTAAAGAATAATCCTGACTGAACTTGGGATTGGTTTTCCCTCCCAGTTGAATTCGAAATCCCTCGTAATCATTGAAACTGAGCAAGCTTAACAAATCCAGATTAACCTGTTTTATGGGGAATTTCCCCTTTTTTATGGTTCTGAGTGTTTTTATGTTCCGTTCAACAGGAAATAGATCAAACAAAGAAGAGGTAGAAGCATAGGTTTTCTTTTCCCGGCTGTTTAAAGGATTCTGACGAAAAGGAGAAATCTTAGAATCCGGATTGATGGAATGCTCCTCTTCCAATTCATACATATATCCTTTGAAATCATCACGGGGAAAACCTTCGGATGGTGAAAAACGGGAAATATGAGATTCTATGACTACCCAGGGAACAAAAATAAGTTTCTCCTTTCGGTATTTCCTATAAATAAGCTTAAATAGATCTATGGCACCGAATCGGATCTTCTGAATGTTTTTTTCCGGATACCATATGCCTTGAAAGGGTTTCCAGTTATATTCAAAATACCGGGTATAGCTGTTTCCGTATTCTTCTCCGGAATATTTCACTACGGCATAACTTTCCGCATCTATATACAGGCTTCCTCTGCTTCCGTTTATCAACAAACCCTTTTGGGAGGCAAAGGCAAGAACGTATGTTTTTTTTTGATTAAAGTCAATGCTGTCAATCAGTCTAAAGTTGTATAAGTGATATTTTTTCAGCACTTTGGGGAATTCTTCTTTTAGTACCTGCTCATTAAACAGTTCATAATACGGTTCTTTAAATCCGGATATCCGGTCAGCTAAGATTTTGTTTTTTCTTCCGTATTTTTGATCGTATTTACATTCGGTGATCCTTTCCCCCAACAATAATAATTCCTGATTATTCAGATCGGGAATTGTAAGGGAATCTATGTCGGGAGAGTAGTTGTATTTGTATTCATCAATATAAAACTTGTTATAAACGTAATAACTATAAGCTTTCAGATTGTCGGGATGGTTTTTTTTCTCATGGGATTTAATTTTTTTCAGCAACTCGAAAACAGGGTGGTTTGTGTTTTTTTTCTCATAAGGAAGCATTTTCCTGCTGTTTTGAGCTAAGGACAACAAGGGTAACGAAAGCGAAAAAAAAATAAGAATTTCTTTCATAAATGTAACAGAAAAAGGGATTACTCCGCTATAACATTAAATAGATGACAAATATAAGCTATTTACTTTTACTTTTAATTTCGAAAAGGATATGTTAACTTTTTAGTAACTTTGAGGCAATAATTTTTAAAGTTTCAATGAATTATTTTATCCAGGCTGAAAACGTAACGCGTGCCTATGAAGACAAAATAGCATTAAATAATTTCAGCATCAGTATTCCTAAAGGAAGCATTTACGGAATTTTAGGACCTAACGGAGCAGGAAAAACTACTTTTATAAGAATAATCAATCAGATTATCAAACCCGATAGCGGGAAAATTTTTTTCAATGGAGAACCTTTACAGCCTAAACATATCACCCGAATAGGATATATGCCGGAAGAAAGAGGTTTATACAAAAACATGAAAATAGGGGAACAGGCTATCTATCTGGCACAGCTGAAAGGAATGACCCGGGCACAAGCCAAATCAAAACTGGAATATTGGTTTGATAAACTTAAAATAGAAAAATGGTGGAACAAAAAGCTAAGTGAATTATCCAAAGGAATGGCTCAAAAGATCCAGTTTATAGTTACCGTATTGCACGATCCCGAACTATTGATCTTTGATGAGCCTTTTAGCGGATTCGACCCTGTAAATGCAAATTTGATCCGGGATGAAATACTCGAATTAAGAGAAAAAGGGGCAACTATTTTGTTCTCTTCGCACCGGATGGAATCCGTAGAAGAACTATGTGATTATGTAGCTTTGATCAATAACTCCAAAAAAATACTGGATGGTTCCGTCAAGGAGATCCGACATAAGTTCAAAGAAGGAAAATTCAAAATAACCATTGCCAACATAGCATTTCAGGAAATTGAAGATCTCCGCCGGCAGAAACAATTAGAAAATATTTTCAGAGAAGGAGATGAATATACATTTTCGATCAAAATTTCAGATAATGAAAATTCCAAATCCTTAATTGCGGAACTCTCTGAAAAAGGAGATATTATATCCTTCTACGAAGAAATTCCCGGTATGAATCAAGTATTTATTAATGCAGTAAATTCCCAACATTCATGAAGAACACATTTTTAGTAATGAGGAGAGAGTTTCTCACTCAGGCCGGAAAAAGATCTTTTATCATCATTACCATTTTTGCTCCGGTTTTAATCATTCTGGCAGGAGTCGCAATTGCTTATATGATAAAAATGAACGAAACCGATTCCAATCTTGCCGTAATAGATTCCACCCATCAGTTTTATTCCGAATTTAAAAGTGATAAAAAGAATATCTACAATTTTTACACGGAAAATGAATTGGAACCTTTAAAAGAGTCATTAATTAAGGGGGAAAATCTGGATGGCATACTTTATATTCCTAAAACAAGTGATACGTTGATGAACGATCTGCAAGATCAGATTCACCTTTACACCAATAAAAATATAAATAAAACCCTTCTGTCTGCTTTGGAAAAAAAGATCAATGAAAAAATCGAAGAAAAACGAAGAATTCAGTTGGGAATTGTCCGGTCAGACATTGAAAAAATAAGCTCAAATATCTCTTTGCGGATTACCAACATAAAAGATGGTAAATCAGACAGTAATTCCTCTCTGAAAGATATTCTTTCCCTTTCATTAATGTATGTGATCCTCATGTTTATCACCATTTACGGAACACGGGTGATGAGAAGCACAATGGAGGAAAAAAATAATCGGGTGGTGGAGATCATTATCTCTTCCGTAAAACCTTTTGATCTGATGATGGGTAAAATATTGGGAACTACTCTGGTAGCCCTCACCCAATTTCTCATCTGGATTGCAATGACTATGACTCTCCTCATTGCGGGACATCTGTTCTTAGGGCAGGAATTAATGCTTTCTCCCCAACAAAACAGCATACATGGAATAATGAATGTGGAAACTCAAATTCATGTTAAAGATACCATTGACATGCTTCTGGGACTCAACTATCCGTTGATCATCTTTGTATTTCTTTTCTCATTTTTTTTCGGATACTTATTTTACAGTTCATTTTTTGCCGCGATAGGCGCTGCCGTAGACAGCGATACGGAAACCCAGCAATTTATGCCTATCATCGTTATTCCTTTGTTACTGGGCGCATACGGCTGCATCAGCATCATCAATAATCCCGAAGGACCGGTTGCCTTTTGGTTGAGCATAATACCGTTTACTTCTCCCATGGCAATGGTGACGAGATCCTTTTATGGTATTCCTTTCGGGCAATTGCTTCTCTTTATGGTTATAATGATCAGCTCCGTTTTCTTTATGATCTACATAAGCAGTAAGATATACAGGATCGGAATCTTAATGTATGGAAAAAAAGTAAGTCTTAAAGAAATATTTATATGGATTAAACGATCGTAGCTTTGCTTGTTTAAAAAAGCGGAGTTATGGATTAAATAAAATATTTCAATTTTTTCCTGACAAATAATAAACAACCGGGTTTCATTTGATGCCTGCATTTGCCCCGTAATAAGTTTTGAACTTAGATGAATTAGAAGTAATTTAGCAGAATAAACAGTAAAGTACTATGATAGCAATTGTAGACGGAGGTTCTACCAAATGTGACTGGGTGATTATAGGGTATGACGGTAAAGAATTTCTAAGAACGGAGTCTTTAGGATTTCATCCCCGGTTTGTCACTTCCGAAATCATAGAGGAAGAATTGTTGAAAAATGAAGCACTGCAATCTTTGGCGCCACAACTCGAGCATTTATATTTTTATGGTGCGGGTTGTTCTTCCGAAAACGTGAAACATGTATTGAGAACTCCCTTTGAGAAATTATATCCCAACGCTAATATTGTTATTGAGCATGATATGATGGGGGCTGCTTATTCTGCCTATTTCGGAAAACCTGCTATTGTATGTATTTTGGGAACCGGTTCAAATGCCTGTTATTTTGACGGACAGACTTTAAAGGAGGAAACTCCTTCTTTGGGATGGATACTGGGAGATGAAGGCAGCGGAAGTTATCTGGGGAAAAAATTGGTGCATGCCTATTTTTCCAATAAAATGCCTAAATATTTATCCATTGCTTTTAAAGACAGGTACGGTCTGACCATTAATGAACTGCTGGAAAATGTGTACCAAAAAACAAGAGCCAATTCCTATATAGCAGGATTTAATCGTTTTATAGTAGAACATAAAAGAGAACCGTTCATTCAACATCTTGTTTATGAAGCCATGAAATCTTTCTTTGAAAATCAGGTGATGGTTTTTCCGGAAGCACGGGAAGCGGAAATTAACTTTATCGGCTCCATCGCTCACTATTATGAAGATATTTTAAAAACAGCCGCATCGGAATATAATCTCACTATAGAAAATATCGTGAAGAAACCCATTGATAATCTGGTAAAATACCATTTGATCTATAAACTGCCCATGCTGAATAAATAAAACTACGGAAGGAAGCCCTATTTTACTCCGATGTAAACTTCCATTTCCGTATGTTCGATGTCCTGAGATTTTTCTTTGTATACATCGAAATCCGTGATGTATTTTCTGTTTAGTTTAAAATCGTCATTCCATATTTCTTTCCATGTATCTGCAATAGAAAAAACATTTCCTTTGACGGTATATTTCAGATATTCTCCCTCTTCAATAAGGCAGCCTGTAAACCCGTCGGGAATGAATCCCAAAAAAGGGACTTTGTAACCGATAATAGCCGTATAGCTTCCGGTATGATCAGATTCATAATCGGTATAGACACAATAGATGTCCTCTGATATTTTGTTGGGAATCTGATCCCGGATGTTTTCCAGATAAAACCGTTCCCACAGAACTCCCAAATCAATAGAAGCCTCATTATTACCATTTCGGGTTCTTATCGAGATACCTACAATAGCAATGGATCCTATTTTTTGTTTTTTTGGCATGCCGATTATTTTGCTTCCCAGTAACAACGTTTAGGTGAAACGATCAACCCTTCTTCTTTGAGTTTTTTCATGGCTTTATCTACCTCCTTACGATCCAGCTTTGTTATTTCCGTTACTTTTCCCGCATTGACAGGTTCACCCGCACCTTTGATGGCTTGCAATACTTTTTCCGTTATATCCATGTTTTTTATTTTTTAACACCCTAAAGTTACGAAAAAAATCATAACATGTTTACTTCCCTGAAGGGTTTTTATTACCGGAAGATCTCTGTTACCAAAATAAGAGAATCTTTTTCAGAGAATAAACTGAAAATCAATTTTGAAATCCATTCACGGGTAAATTTACTCTCTGTTATAAAACGTTGGATACGATTGTAATTACCGGATATATGCATATCGGAATCAAATCCCAAAGAAAGTTTGGGTAAGTTAATCCGTACTTTACACGAAGAGGTGATAAATAAACAAAAAAGGCGGAGACACCCCCTTGAAATAAGCTTGAAATATTGCTAAAAGTTTTGTATATTTGTTGTTATGACTGATATTCTCTTCCGAAGGCATTTGTTGTGGATAAAATTTAAATAGGCTCTTAATATGTGAATATCGGTTTTTAAATAAATTTTTGTACGATTTAACGAACATAGGGAATACGAGTCATGAACATCGAAGAATTGAGAAATTATTGCATTTCCATCAAAGGAAGTTCAGAATCAACTCCTTTTGTTGATGATACGATATTAGTATTTAAAGTAATGGGCAAAATGTTCGCTTATATCGCTTTAGAACCCAAAGACAGGATGTTTAATGTCTGTTTGAAATGTCATCCCGACAAAACGATCGAACTGCGTGAAAAATACAAAGGAATTACGGAAACCGCGTTTAAATCACTTCTATGGAACTCTGTATATTTGGAAAGTGATGTACCCGATAAATTGATTAAAGAATTGATAGGTCACTCCGTTGATGAAGTGATCAAAAAATTACCTAAAGGGAAACGCGAAGAATATACCGGATAGCACCGCGTATGCTCTCAAAAGAGCTTAAAAAGAATGCAAAATTATAATAAGAACCTAAAAATAAATAGTTGAATAAAATTTAAACAGGCTCTAAAATAAATGCTTAGTTTATTTTTTTAGAGTTTACAAAAAGTATGAAAAATAGTCCGATAATGAATGCTATGGACATAGCGAGGATCGAATATCTCATATTTCCGGTTAGATCAATCAGAAAACCATAAATAAAAGACCCGACTATGATGGCGCATTTTTCCAGTATATCATAAAAACCAAAATAAGTGGCGGTCATGTTCTTATCTTTTTCAGGAAGCATCTTGCTGTAAGTAGAACGGGAAATCGACTGAATTCCTCCCATAACCAGCCCTACCAACCCTGCAACTACATAAAAATAGTATTCAATATTCGGATTGGTTTTATCCAGTAGAAAACCTGCCAGACAAATTCCGATCCAGACACAAATACAAATGATCAATACTATTTTATTTCCTGTTTTTTTAGATAGAACAGAACACAAATACGCTCCGATAATAGCTATTATCTGGGTAAGCAGAATAGATACGATCAATTTGGGACTTTCCAGATTGATCTCATTGGAGCCAAAAAGAGCGGCCATGAGAAAAATAGTTTGTATCCCGATAGAATAAAAGAAAAAGCTTATCAGAAACAATCGCAGGTTTTTTTCTTTAAAAAGCTCAGATTGAACCTTTTTGAAAGTTGAAAAGCTGGCAAGTATAACGCTTCGTTTATTCACACCCGTTATTTTAGGGGTGTCGGGCAGGTTGGCAAATGTATACTGGGCAAATCCTAACCACCACAAGCCGGTTAAGATAAAGCATATTCGGGTATAAAATATCTTGTTCTCGGGAGAAGCAATTAATTCTATTAACAACAGGCATAAAACCAATAAAATAACAGCTCCTGAATATCCCATAATATATCCCTTGGCTGAAATTCGGTCTTGCTGACCTTCAGAGGCAATATCGGGAAGATAAGAATTGTAAAACACCAGACTTCCCCAAAATCCTATACTGGCGGTTACGTTAAGAGTCAGTCCGTAAAGAATTTGAGATTTGTCTGTGAAAAAGAAAAGACCGATACAGGACAATGAACCCAAATAACAGAAAAATTTTAAAAACTTTTTTTTAGTTCCGGTTACATCCGCAATAGATGAAAACATGGGAGTAGTGAAAACCACAAATATAAACGAAAGGGTTAACGAATAACTAAATAAAGCATCCGGTACAAAATAATTCCCAAAAAGATTGATTCTGGAATGAACAGGCACCTCAAACCATACATCCTGATAAGAATTGTATACCTTTTTATAAAAATCGGTAGTTAAAATAGAATAATATATAGGGAAGATGGTTGAAGTGATTACAAGGGAATAAACGGAATTTGCCCAGTCGTAAAAAGTCCAGGCTTTGATTATTTTAGGATCATCTTTTATAAAACTCACAACTATAAAATTTTAAATTAGAAAGTAAACAGGTTAATTACTTCTATTTCAATTAAAACACTGCTGTTACAGCCTTTCAGGTTCATTAACAACGAAATTTTAAATAATTCGTAAAAATAGGTCTTTTAAATCAGACCGTACAACAAGAAGAAAGAAGTTTTTATTAAGTTTGATAAAACGGGTATTTCTTCTGTTAATAATTACGTATGTTTTGCTCTTATGAATGAAGAGAGTGAGGTGGAAACTGGTTTTTGAAGGAGTAAAGGACAAAAATCAGGCTATTATTTAGACGTTATTTTCTAATGGATATTTTTCCGATTGTTTTTTCAAATATATTTTGTAAATTTACACGATACAATTAAAAATGATTAAAACATTTAAGCATAAAGGATTAAAAAAAATGTTTTATCAAAACGATAGCAGTAAAATCAATCCGGCTCATTTGAACAGAATTACTATTATTTTGGATATTTTAGATCAATTATCGGAAGTTCCGAAAGATTTGGAACTGTACAGGAGCTTCAGACCACATCCGTACAAAGGAGAAAATAACGTTTGGAGTATGGATGTTAGCGGAAATTACCGGATACTCTTTAGATTTGAAAAAGGGAATGTTTATGATGTTGATTATTTAGATCCACACTAATAAAAATATGAAAAAAATTACAGAAAGAAAATTAAAACGAGTACATCCGGGAATAATTCTGAAAGGAGAATTAGTTGAATATTCAGGTTTAACCATAACGGAAGTAGCAGACCTCCTGAAAATGACCCGATCGAATGTTTCAAACCTGTTGAATGGGAAAATATCTTTAAGTACTAACGTTGCTTTAAGAATTGAACAAGTATTTGGAGGATCAGCAGAACATTTGATGAAAATGCAAACCGCCTATGATTTAGATAAGGAAAGAGTTCTTTTTAATAATAATTCCGTAAAACTGAAAAAATATAACTTTAAAAGTTAAACAATCTAAAAAAAAGAAAGGGGTTTCAAATTTTTTTCACGTTCAATAATGGAAAAAATATAAAAACGACCTGATTGTGAATTGCTTTCAAAAAAATAGCGAACTTTGGCATACAAAATTTCAAATCATACGATAAATAATGAGTAATGAAAATATAAGAAACCTGCTGCCTGAAAAAATATGGAATTTTTTCGCCGATTTAAATGAAGTGCCGCGTCCTTCCAAAAAAGAAGAAAAAGTAAGAAATTTTATAAAAAATTTCGGAATTTCTCTGAATTTGGAAACAATAGAAGACGAAACCGGAAACATCGTAATCAAAAAACCGGCAGTCCGGGGATTTGAAAACCGTAAAACCGTAGTGTTGCAATCTCATTTAGATATGGTTTGCCAAAAAAATAACGAGGTTGATTTTGATTTTGAAACAGAAGGAATCCGGATGGTCGTAGACGGAGACTGGGTACATGCAGTAGAGACCACATTAGGAGCGGATAATGGAATAGGGGTAGCTGCAATAATGAGTATTTTAGCTTCTGATCAGATACAACATCCGGCGATTGAAGCTCTGTTTACCGTTGATGAAGAAACCGGAATGACCGGCGCATTCGGATTAAAACCCGGAATTTTATCCGGAAATATTCTGTTGAATCTGGATACGGAAGAAGATAATGAAATCGACATAGGCTGTGCCGGAGGGGTGGATGTCACTGCTACGGCTGAATATAAAGAAACCGAAATGCCGGAAGGATTTCAAACCTACCTTCTGACTTTGAAAGGATTGCATGGAGGACACTCAGGAATGGAAATTCATAAAGGATTAGGGAATTCTAATAAATTGATAAACAGGTTTTTGTATAACTTCTTGGATTTCGGCATACAATTGGTCTCATTTGACGGGGGAGGATTAAGAAATGCCATTCCCAGAGAGGCGCAGGCAGTTTTTTCCGTCTCCAATACCCGACAAAAAGAATTGGAAAGTGAATTTCAACGGTTGAAAAAGGATATTTTGGCTGAATTTACATCTCTGGAGGAGAATTTAACCCTTGAAATGGTCAGGACAAATAAAGCGGAAAGAGCAATGGATTTCAATGACGGGAAAAAATTTATCTCAGCCTTACAGGCGGCACACAATGGAGTATACCGCATAAGTCCGGACATTGAAAATCTGGTGGAAGCATCCAACAACATTGCCAGAGTGGAGGTGAAACAGGGGAAAGCCGAAATTCTATGTTTAACCCGTTCCTCTGTAGAAAGTTCTAAATTTTGGGTAGCCAATTCTTTAAAAGCCGCTTTTGAACTGGCAGAAATGAAAGTGGAATTTACAGGTTCTTATCCCGGATGGAAACCCAACCCCAATTCAAAGGTTCTGAAACTGGCAGAAAGTATTTATGAAAGACAAAATGGTGAAAAACCTCTGATAATAGCCTGTCATGCCGGATTGGAATGTGGAATCATTGCGGAGAAATATCCCGGTATGGACATGATCTCTTTCGGTCCTACTATTAAAGGAGCACATTCCCCTAAAGAAAAAGTAAGCATTTCTTCGGTACAGAAATTTTGGAAATATCTTTTAGAAATACTGGAAAATATTCCTACCAAATGAAACATTTTTAACCTGAGTTCGAAATGCCTGTCTTAGAGCCTGTTTAAATTTTATTGCGATTATATTTTATTGCTATTTTTGAGATGGATTTTTTGCTTTTTATTTGAAGATTTAGCGGGCTAAATCAAGAAGAAAAAGTGAAAAAGACGCTCAAAAGAGCTTAAAAA
>JAISMV010000037.1 GCA_031276535.1 Flavobacteriaceae bacterium | reverse complement strand
TGCTATTTTTGAGATGGATTTTTTGCTTTTTATTTGAAGATTTAGCGGGCTAAATCAAGAAGAAAAAGTGAAAAAGACGTTCAAAAGAGCTTAAAAAGAATGCAAAATATAATTAGAACCTAAAAATAAATATTTGAATAAAATTTAAACAGGCTCTAAATTCATATAACAAGGAGATCGGGAATATCCGGAATGCAGATATACAATAGAAAGAAAAAATCCGTTTAGAACTTAAAGCACTAAAGGTATAAAGAAAGTACGTATGTACAATAATACCAAAAGAATAGTAAATTTGTTTATTTTGTAGAAATTGGTAAAAAAATCAATATTCATGTTAGTTATTCTATGTATGGGGGTTCTTTCTCATGCACAGGATATTGATTGGAAAAACCCCAACTTCAGAACTAAAGATCTAGTTGTTTCAGACACCCTGATCGTTTTAGATTCACTTCCGGTTATACCCAACCACATCAATTTAAAAGATGAGAACAACCACACCGTAAGTTCCGATTTTTACTCTTTTGATTCCCGTACAAATTCCCTGAGGATTCATACTTCTTTGTTAAATAAACCTCTCTATATCAGTTATTATATATTTCCGCAGGAGAAAGATAAGGTTATTTATTCCAAAGACACCTCGCTTATCGTAACTATAAACAAGCCTCAAAAATTATACGAAATAACGGCAGAAACAAAAAAAAGAGATGATTTTTTTCAGGGGCTGACCAGTTCCGGGTCCATGGTTAGAGGGATAACTTTTGGAAATAATCAGAGCGCTTCTGTGCAATCTTCTCTGGATTTGGAGCTTTCCGGTCAATTGAGTAAAGATATAAGACTAAAAGCCGCCATTTCCGATCATAACATCCCCATACAGTCGGCAGGATATACACAACGATTGGATGAATTTGATAAAATTTATGTGGAATTATCCAACAAAAATTCGTTTATCCGGGCGGGACATCTGGATTTGGTCCAAAACTCGGATTATTTCGCCAATTTTTCCAGAAAAATTACAGGAATTCAGACAGGAACCCACTTACAGCATAAAAGATCGTATACAGACCTGTATGCCCTGGGGTCGCTTTCCCGGGGAGAGTTTAACCGAATGCAGTTTAATGGAGTTGAAGGAAATCAGGGGCCTTACAAATTACAGGGAAAACAGGGAGAACTATACATCGTGGTTATTTCCGGTTCAGAAAAAGTATACATTAACGGGGTATTATTGAAAAGAGGAGAAGATCAGGATTATATAATTAACTATAATACAGGAGAGTTTACTTTCACATCTAAAACGTTTATTTCGTCCGGTAGTCGTATCGTAGTGGAATATATTTACAACACAACTACTTATAACCGTTTTTTGTTGTATGTGGGAGCGAAACATGAGTCGGAAAGATTTAGTTTCAGCGCCAATATTTTTTCTGAAACCGACAGTAAGAACAGCCATCAGGATCTAACCGATACACAAAAAGAGATCCTGAGTCAGGCAGGAAATGATCCGGATCTAATGTATGCTGTCAATGCCGTTTTAACGGAATACGACCCCAATAAAATCTTATATCGGAAAGTAAATTCAGGAGGACAGACTATTTTTGAATATTCCACCGATAGCAAAGAGGAACTTTACACCCTTTCTTTCACTTATATGGGAGCCAATAAAGGCAATTATCGAATGCTTCAGTTACCGGTCAACGGACGGGTTTATGAATATGTTCCCCCTGTGGGAGGAGTATTGCAGGGAGAGTATGAGCCGGTTACAAAATTGATCCCCCCTAAAAGATCTCAGGTGCTTTCCACTAATTCGGAATATCGGTTTAATAAAGGTCGTGCCGGGTTGAATCTGGCAATAAGCAACCATGACGACAATACGTTCTCAACTATGGATAACGGAGAAAATACGGGATTTGCCGGCAGGTTATATCTGAACAAACAAATAGACAAAAATTCGTGGAAAAGTGAATTTCATTTTGAAAATACATTTATTCAGAAGAATTTTCATGTTTTGGAAAGAATTAATACGGTTGAATTTAGCAGAGATTTCAATATTTCTCAGGAATTTAACAGAAGAAATCAGAACAAGATTCGTTTTGGCTGGAATAATGAAATTAAAAACAAATGGACATTAAATTATACATTAGACTACCTGAATGAAAAAGACTACTATAAAGGATATAAGAACACGGTATTTTTCCAGTTTAAGACAGAAAAAACTCAGGTATTTTCCAAATTAAGTTATTTAAAAACCTCTCAGCAGGATAGTTTAAGGTCCGATTTTTTAAACCATGCCACGGAATTCAATCAGAGGTTGGGAAAACTTAGTGCAGGAGTAGGTTTTCGGGGAGAGACCAACAAAGTAAGGGATAAAACGGTTTCGGAATACATTCAGCCCGGTTTTGGCTGGAGAGAAGCATACACCACTCTGAGAATTGACAGTATGAAGATCAATACTCAGCTAAGACTATATATTCGCTCGGATGATTCGGTCAGATTCGGTCAGATCAAAAATTTTACCACCTCTTATGGCGCTGTTCTTAACAGCCAGCTGATTAATTCCGAAAAACACAGTCTGAGTCTTGAAACCCATTACCGGAAAGTACGATACAATCGGGAAGTATATCATAATCAAGAAGATGAAAATTATGTAGTGGGAACGATCCGATGGAACAAACTGTTTTTCAATAACGGATTGGTTTTAAATACAATATATGAACTTTCCGGCGGGCAGGAAGCCCAACGGGAATTCAAATATGTGAAAGTGACAGACGGTCAGGGAATATATAAGTGGACGGATTATAATGGAAACGGAATAGAAGAATCAGACGAGTTTGAAGTGGCGGAATTTAATGATCAGGCTCAATATATTCGTGTTTATACCGATAATATAAAGTATCAAAAATCCAACAGGAACCGGTTTAATCTCAGTGTTCAGGTTATTCCCTCTCAATTTATGAGATCGGAATGGTGGAAAAGAGTTACTTTCCAATCCGCATTCCAGTCTTTTTCCTCCTATTGGAAAAACAGGAAAACGGCGGAATTAAATCCGTTCTCGAAAAAAGATTTACTGACACAGACCCAAAGCTTCATCGCAAATCTGTCTTTTAACCGTTTAAATGTGCACCGGTGGGCAGGAGTTTTTCAGTATATGAAAAATGATAATACCCAATACGTATATACGGGTAAAGAAACACGAGACAACACGAATTACCGGATACAGTTAAATTATAAACCCTGGGCTTCCTGGATATTGGGGTTGCAGAACAATTTCATTACGGATAAAAGCAATTCCGAACTTTTCGCAACTAAACATTTTACCATCAAAACATTAGGTATAAATCCTTCCATTACATATGAGATCCGAAAAAACATCAGCCTGAATGTCTTTTTCAAATATCAAAATAAAGAAAATACGTTGGGAGATGAAAAGTTGGAATGGAAGCAGTCCGGATTGGAAGTGCAATGGAATGATGAAAATAAAACCTCTATAAACGGTAATTTTTCTTACATAAAAAATGACCTGACGGGGAACAACTATTCTCTGGTGGCGAACCAGATGATGGAAGGGTTGTTAACCGGTAAAAATATGGTATGGAAAGCATACGTACAAAGAGAACTGAGTTCCGTCTTTACTCTGAATGTCATTTATGAAGGACGTAAAAACGAAAATTCCGAGACCATTCATACCGGAAGCGTACAAATAAGAGCCTCTTTTTAGAATGCTTTGAAATTCGGTGAATTAGTCCATACTTACTTCTTTCCTGTTGTTCTTGTTGGATAGTATAGACCAAAACAGTTTGTGACCGTTAATAATTGAATAATTCATCAAGGGTTAATTCCTTAACTTTTCCTAATTTTTTAACTGCATTCCAATCCAGACTTTCTTTTTTTCCGATTAAGGCAACGTTGTATTTTTTTCCTTTAATTTCTTTCGTGAAGAAATCTCTCAGGTCGGAAAGTTGTAATGTCCGGATCTTAGTATATATATCTTTTCTTACGTCATAGTCCAGGTCTCTTTTCTTTGCAGCCAGATAGGACCAGTAAATGTTGGCTTTGGTGATCCGGTTGGAAGCGATTTGTTTTAACGCGCCTTTTCGGGCATTTTCAAATTGTTTTTCTATTTCCGGCATATTGTTCATCAGTTCATTCATGGCATCTACGGCCTGAGGCAGTTTGTTAGCTTGAGTGCCTATGTAGGAGGATATAAAGTCGTATTTGTCTTTCTCTTCAGCAACGGAATATGCGGCATAGGCCGAATATGCTAACGATTTGCTTTCCCGTATTTCCTGAAAAACAATAGAGGATAATCCTCTGCCGAAATACACTCCAAAAACACGGGCTAAAGGTATTTTGGACACGTTAAATTTTTCTCCCCGGGATTGAAACAAGATTTCAGCCTGAACCATGTCGTACGGGGCAAAGTAAAGGCTGCCTTCCGAAACCTGTTCCTTATAAGGAACAGGAAAAGGATATTCTTTCCCCTGACCGAAGTTGTGATATTTCAGAATGGCTTTCTGAATAGCGGATTTATTAGACCCATAATAAAAAATTTCATGTTTGTAATTGGGAAGTTCTTTGATCAAGTCTATCAGTTCCAAAGGTTTTTTATTTAACAGGTCGGTTTCCGAGATTGCATTTCTGATTCGGTTGTTTTCCCCAAACCGAGCATATTGAACCAGTGCGTTAAGGATAGATTGTTTATTGAGTTTGGAATTCTTTCTTGCTTTTAAGATAGTTTGCACATAATTCTGATAGATTTCGGAATTTGCATTAGGATGGGTTAATAAATGTTCCAATAACGCTATTCCTTCCGGTAAATTTTTTTCTATTCCCTGTAAGCGGAAATAAATAAGATCATTTTGTACCCCTATGTGATAATCTACTCCTAATCTGTAAAATTCCTGTTCTAATTTTGATTTGGAATATTTATCGGTTCCTAAAAGCTCTAAATAGTTTAAGGCTAAGGCTAACTCTTTGTTATTATCTGATCCGAAATCAAAAATATAGTATAGTTCTCCCAATTCATTATTTTTATTCTTGATATAGGAAAAAGAGGTATTTTCTATGGTTTCCGTTTTGATTAAAGATTTATAATCGATGAATTGAGGTTGAATATCTTTTTCAGGGAGTTGTGAGAACTTTTTATAAAATTCGGACTGGTCGGTGCGGTTCAATACAATCGGAGTGATTTTAGGATTATCTACCCTGACAAGTTTATCGTTGACGCCTTTTTCTTTGTAAACGGTTACATAGTTATCTTTATAAAAATCATTGGCGAATTTGATAATGTCCTTTTTCGTGATTTTATTCAGTTCGTTAAACTGATTCAGGACGGATTGCCATGATTGTTCCTGAATGAACGCGTTATACATCTGTGTGGCAACACCATCGGCTGTGTCCCAACGTTTAATTCGTTGAGTTTTTAGGTTGGTAACAATGGATTTAATTAACCAGTTATCAAAATTTCCTTTTTTAATTTCTTCCAATTGTTCCAGTAAAAGTTGTTCCACCTGTTCCAGTGTCTGACCTTCTTTTGGCGTTCCGTACAAGACATGCATGCCGTATTCAGTAAAAAAAGAAGCGCCGGAACCGGCTTCCTGGGCTTTTTGTTTCTGATTGATATTAATATCTATTAATCCGGCGCCGGAGTTATTCAGGATCATATCAACCATTTTCACGTATAGGGCTTCCTTTGTGCCGGCGCCTTTAGTTCTGAAAGCTATTTGCAATCTTTCTGAAGAAGGACTTTTTACCACTCTTCTTACTACGGAGGTTAACGGTTTTTCAACTATTTTTTTGGCTGCAGGAAGTTCTTTGTACTGAAAATTCCCAAAATAGGAATCAACTAATCGTATCGTATAGTCAAAATCCAAATCTCCTACTAATATAACAGCCATATTATTAGGAACATAATATGTCTCGTAATATTTATGGATAGCCTCCATGGAAGGATTTTTCAGATGTTCCGATTTTCCGAGAGTAGTTTGCTGTCCGTAAGGGTGGGCAGGAAAAAGAGCATCCATTAATTCATAATTTACCAATCTGCCGTCAGTATCCTGAGCACGGTTAAATTCTTCATACACAGCCTCTAATTCTGTATGAAAAAGACGAAGTACCAGTTCTGAAAAACGTTCTTTCTCAACAAATAACCATCTTTCCAGTTCGTTGGAGGGAATGTTGTTCTTATAGACCGTTTCATCCAGCCATGTATGAGCATTGGTTCCGGAAGCTCCCAGTTCCGATATTAATTTGTCATACTCATTAGCTATTGCATATTTAGACGCTTCCTGAGATATTTTATCGATTTTCCTGTAAATTTCCTTTTTCTTTTCCGGATTTTTTTCTTTTTTGTGTTGTTCATACAACTCCGAAATCTGAGCCAGCAGTTTTGCTTCTTCTTCCCAGTTGAGAGTGCCTATCTTACTGGTGCCCTTAAACATCATATGCTCCAGATAGTGAGCAAGTCCCGTATTATCGGAGGGGTCGTTTGCAGAGCCTGTACGCACCGGAATATACGTTTGAATCCGAGGCTCGTCGTCATTTTGAGACAAATATACTTTTAAGCCGTTTTTTAACGTGTAAATTCTTGATTTTGATGTGTCATTGGTTACGGATTCATAAACATATCCGTTGGAATCCGTATAAAATTCCGTTTTATGTACTTGTGCGTTTATTGTCATTGTAGAGGAAAAAATTACTACTAAATTTAAGATCGTTTTTTTCATAAGAATTAAGGTTTTATAAGGTTTAAGGTTTGAAAGTATTCATGAAACTATTTTTTTCGATACACAAAGCTTAAATAGGAATACCCTACTATGGCAGAACATAAGGAGGTAACCAGAATCATGAATTTGGAATTATTGATATAATCCGGGTGAGTTGCCGGATCAAATGCAAGCAAAACGATGAATATGGACATGGTAAATCCGATTCCGCCCAGACATCCGACGCCCGTCATCTGTTTCCAGTCTATTTCTGAAGGAAGTTTGCACAATTTGATAGCACAGGTAAGAAAGGTGAATAAAAAGATTCCCAAAGGTTTTCCTACTAAGAGTCCCCAAAAAATTCCCATGCTGTAGTTCTGGTTGAAAAGATTCTGAAAATCGGAATCTATGATTATAGCCGTATTCGCCAAAGCAAAAACAGGAAGAATGATAAAACTTACCGGATGGTGAAGCATAGCCAGTAACTGGTACGATTTGGTGTCCTTACCGCCATTTCCGAAAGGAATGATAAAAGCCAGCAATACTCCGGTGATAGTGGCATGTACCCCGGAATTCAGCATAAAGTACCACATGGTAATTCCTCCTAAAATATAGGGAATTAAGGATTTGACCTTTAGCTTATTAAGGATTAAAAGTATTAACCAGATTGCCAGAGCGATTCCTAAAGAGAATAAGGAAAGGTCTTTTGTATAGAAAACGGCAATAACCAGAATGGCACCCAAATCATCAATTACAGCCAAAGCGGTTAAAAAAACACGTAATGCCAAAGGCACTTTATTTCCCAATAACGAAAGGATTCCTAAGGCAAACGCAATATCCGTAGCCATGGGGATTCCTGCCCCCGAAAGAGTTTCCGTTCCGTAATTAAACCATACGTATATAGCCGCAGGAACCAACATTCCCCCTAAAGCTCCAAAGATAGGCAGGAGAGCCTGCTTAAGATCGGAAAGTTCTCCGATGTGGATCTCCCGGTTCAATTCTAATCCGATCATCAGAAAAAACACCGCCATCAAAGCATCATTTATAAAGGTAGCAAGATCCAAAGGTTCTCCGTGATGACTGAAAAAATTAAAACTTCCGAATTGTAACTGAATCGGAGTTTCCCAAAATTGCAGATAAGGGATTTGAAAGGCAGAATTGGCTAATATAAGAGAGAAAATAGTACAAAAAATTAAGATAATTCCTGTCGTTTTCTCATTTTCCAAAAACTCTTTAAACAATCGGTTTATTTTATTCATTTGTGTTCGGTCTTTTAGATAATCTGGATCTAATATTTATGATTAAAATCAAGTCGTAAAATTACAATTTTATCACTAGTATTCTGACTATTTTTTCGGAATTTCTTTACATTGCAGATTCAGGTATCAATGCAACCCAGTTCTTTATAAGAAAAAGAGATTATTTTCGGAATGGTTTTTTATTTTCGGTACTCGTTCTTTAAAAATTATAGGTATTCATTCACCGTATCTTTTTTCTTTGGCATAATATTGTCCATTACACAAGGTTGTTGTTAAATTATTGTTAAAAAACTAATAGCAATGATAAATAATTATGGAATTGAAAAACACATTAACGGATAAAATAAATTTTTTAGTATATTTGTGGGCTCTGAAAAATAAAGATGACAGAAAAATTAGAAAAGATTTTAACTAAGACAGGAGAAAGGAATTTTTTGTTGAGTCTGATACGGTATGGGAGAAGATATTTCAGTGATTCTATTGAGTTTATAGATTTTCTTACGGAAGCCATTGCTGCGAACCCGATCATTAAAGAAAAATTCATCGGACAGTTGATTCCTATTTTCAGGAATATTCACATGCAGAAATTCATGACCGATTTCAGGATTCTTTCGGACGATAAGCTCATAACCTTACTCTTTAGACATATTGGAAATAAAATATTACCTCAGATATCGGATGATGAAACCCTTTTGTCATTAACAAACGAGGTTTTGTATTCAAATGGCAATCACAATTTTGTGAAGTTAATTCCTGTTGACCGCTGGTTAAAGTTCTATGAAGCCTTGTTTAAGGGTGATACGGTGATTTGTAACAGAGAATATGTAAAAAAACAAATACGGGAAGGAGCGCTTATTTTAATAGACAGAATAGTAGGAGGGGCGGCGGATACGGAAGTCTTTAAAATGAGCCAGATTAAAAGCATAGAAGAAAATCCCTTCCAAAAGTTAGCCCGGAATTTAATCCGAATCCTTCAGGATCATGAAATTGTTGATTCCGACAAGATCGGGAAGTTGGAGTATCAGATTAAGACTTGTCAGATATATCTGGATAATATTATCAACCAGAAAGAAAAGAAAGGAATTTCTTTACAGATAACCATCAAAATAACCTGTTTAAGACAGCAGCTGGAAAGGATTTCAATTTTGCTGCATGCCTTACATTTATTGGATAATGAATCCTTGACCTTTGCTATGGCAAATATCACCAAAAACTGGCTCGGATTTTATTCACCCAAAAGCAGTATAATAAATTCCTTTCAAAGTACTATTTACATACTAACTTCTTTAGTGATATGGCATAACAGGCAAACCGGAGAAAAATATATAACCACTACTCCTAAAGAATATATGCAGATGTTTTATTCGGCAATGGGAGGAGGTTTTCTGGTAGCCGTTTTGTGTTTCATAAAAGCACAAATGGGTATGGGAACTTATGCACCGTTTACACAGGCAATGTTATATAGTTTTAACTATGCCTGGGGGTTTGTGGCAATTTATTTGATGCACTGGGTCTTAGCGACCAAACAGCCCGCCATGACGGCTGCCGCCCTGGCGCACACATTAAATCAGGATGAAAAATCAGTCAGTGATTACAAAGAATTCGGATTATTATTCATCCGGTTGTTCAGAAGTCAGTTTATCGCTTTTATAGGGAATGTATTGGCGGTCTTCGTAACCGCTGTACTGATATTCTATTTGTTGTCATATTCTACGGGTATCGAATTAATTAACCTGCACAAAGCAGAGAAATTCCGAGGGGAAGTAGTAAATCTCGATTTTAAAATTTTTTGGTATGCTTCCATTGCCGGAATATTTTTGTTTTTATCCGGATTGGTGTCCGGTTTGACGGAGAATTATACCCGCTATCATAATATTCCCGAAAGGCTCTACAATCATCCGTTACTGAAGAAATTTGTGAAAGAAAAGAAAAGAAGGAAATGGGGGAACTGGTATGAAAATAAAATAGGAGGAATTTCCGGAAATGTTTTTTTAGGTCTGTGTTTAGGAAGTGCATTTTTAATAGGAAATTTTTTAGGAATTCCCTTTGATATAAGGCATATTACTTTTTCCGGGGGGAACTATGCGATGGCTTTGTGCTATTTTAATTTTGACATCTCCTGGAAGGAATTCCTAACAGGTTTTGTGGGAATATTCGGGATAGGAATATTTAATTTTCTGGTTAGTTTTTCACTTTCCCTTTGGGTGGCAATGAAATCGGTTAATGTTCCGACAAAGGAGATGGGAAAAATTTTATATTCGGCATTAAAATTATTTATAAAAAATCCCATTTGCTTTTTCCTGCCGGTGAAATAAAAGTAAAACGATTTGCTTAGGGCATCGCCCGTCCCTGCTATAAGTTGATATTCATATTCCCGGATCTACGGTTGATTTTTATTCTTTCATGATTTTTTCAATGAATTCGATGACATCCATAGTATTTTCAGCATCAGCAATTGAGGGAATATTTTTATCTAGTGAAAGGAGGATATTTTCGTAAAGATCTTTATGGAATCGGGTTGTTTTGCATTCCATTTTTACAGGGTTTGTGTTTTCTACGTGGTGATATAAGAGCTGATTCATGTATTGTCCGCTGATTTTTATCGTTCCTTTTTCTGCAATTAAAGTAATGGAAGATTCAAAATTTTTTTCATAGGTGGAAATGGTGTAAACCATACTGCCCAATGTTTCCCCCGATTTAAACTGTAAAATACCCGTATCTGGAAAATCTATACAGTTTTGATGTGAAAAGTTTTCCGTTTTGCTGCTTACCAATTCTAAATTTCCAAGAAGATAGAACAGTATGTCTAAAAAATGAGAAAACTGAGTGAACAATATTCCTCCGTCGGTCTTTTGGGTTCCATGCCAGGAACTTTTTTCATAGTAGGCCGTATTCCTGTTCCAGAAGCATTCGACGGATACCAGATAAAGCTGTCCTAATAAATTTTTTTCACATAATTTTTTCACATAATCAATAACAGGAGAAAATCGGAGTTGCAGGGAAGTGAAAATTCGGACATTATATTTATGAGAAAGGGTTATTAGTTCTTCCACCTGTTTTTTATGCAGGGCAATGGGTTTTTCCACTAAAACGTTTTTTTGTAATTCCAAGACCTCTTTTGCCTGCTGGTAATGGTACCCGTTAGGCGTTGCAATGATATACAGATCTATTTCAGGGTGAGAGAGATGGCATTCCTTTATAGACGGAAAAACAGGCAATTCACTTTCTACAGGAGCGGAATCTACTATAGCACATACATTTAATTCTTTTATTGAGGAAATAGTTTCCAGATGTAATTTTCCTATATGTCCGAAACCGACTATTGCCGCATTAAAAATGTTCTTTTTCAAAATAGATGAGGTATTTTTATAGATTGGGGAGTGAAACAGAAAGCATAAGTCCGCATACAGGAGGCGGAAGTGCTTTTAAGCGGAATAAAACCCGGAGGATTAAGTTTAGAAATTAAAAAGAGAATGCTGTTTTTGGTCATAAATTAGTTTTTCGTGGTCAGAATTTGCTCCAGGATTTTTTGCGTGATCAGATACGTAGGCTTCACCCCGGTTAGTCCCAATCCTCCGGAAGCCAGAGTGCTTCCTGTTTCCAAAGGGTTATCGGAGGCATAATACGCATATCGTAATTTGACATTTTCTTCTATGTGATGACGGATCTTTGAGGCTACCTGAATAGCCTTCTGATAATGAGCGCCTTCCATTTCCAACCCGATGGCTTTCCAGGAAGTTTCCATAAAATAAGTCAGCACATCTTTATTTTGCAAGGAGGTTCCCAATACGGTTATCATGGCTCCCTTGTAAGCATTTATATTAAATCCCTTAAAATCCTGAAGTGACAGTTCGTTATGGAAAGGGTAATTATCGGCAGTTCCTTCAAAGATATGGGAATCCGGAATCATGATGTCTCCTTTGTCTCCCACCAAAATACCGGCTTTTCCTAAAATGGAGATGGATTCAACATTCAGCGTTATTTTTTCTTTGGCAGTCTTAAAAGGCCGTAATAATTCATCCATTACCTCAAAGGCTTGCTCTCCAAAAGCATAATCGAAAACAATTAAAATATCTTCCCGATTTATATTTTCTATATCTTTAAAAGTAGTGTTTTTGAAGTTAACTTTTGATAGATCAAAGATTTGCACATCAATATTGGAGCCGCTTATATCCTTAATATAGATCATTCCGTTTTTCTGTGCGTGATTTTTCACGGTTTCCACCAAATCCAGATTTTCACTTAGTTCTTCATATATTTTTAATTCTTCCGGCAGGGAATATTGTTTATTTAAGGAATCAAAAGCATACAGCATATTTTTCACGCTGTGCATGTTAGAGCTTATAATATGTATTTTTTTATGTAGGAATTTATTTTTAGCAAGCGTTTTTTTTACGTTTTCAGCCCATTTGTCTCCAAATAAATGATGCCCTACGCGTTCTTTTAAAATGGAACTGAAAAAGATCTCTCTCCTGCGAATTCCTGAAAAGTCTTCTTTACTGACTTTCCCCAATTGGTATATGATGGCAATAAACCGGTCAGGATCGTTCGTTTCCTGAAAATTTTTATACGCAGTGACTACTTCGCCAAAGCTTCTTCCCAGAATTGTGGATATATGAGCCAATATGACTTCCCGTTCTTTTCTTTTCAGGGGTTCTGTGCTTAGCGCGGCTTTTTCCACGGATATCCAGATCCTTCCGGCTTTGCCGTTAAAATCATGGGTACGTTTCCGGATTTTGTCTGCCTCGTTGTATAAAAATGTCAGGTGGGTAAGAATATCATAGATTTCCGATCTTCCCAGCAGAACTTCGATATTCATCTGGTGTTCGTCTACCCGATAGCAGGTTCTTCTTCTTTTTTTAGGATATATGGGAGTGAAGGAAGATTTATCTAATCCTTCATTAGAGGTAAGAAATATAGAGGAACATTCTTCAATTCCTTTGGGAAGTCTGTCCAGAACATAGATCAGCCCGTTAAGTTCTACCTTGTCAGGGTCAGTTATAGAGCCGTATATTTCCGGATTTAGTTTTAATAGATAATTCCTTAATTCCAACCCGGAGGTTCCGGTAGGTTTAAACCCTCCTCTGTTGAACAGATGACGCATTGTAATGTATAGTCTTTCAATAACATCTGTCGACTCTCTTGCTTTATACACAGCCATCACACTAATTTTTAACAAAGATACGTAATTCTTTTGTTTAGAGTAATTAAATGCCGTTCTGTAACCGATTCTTCACAAAAACTCATAGATTTATAGGGTATTGTTCGGTCATTTAAGAGACGGAAGTTTTTAGGGAACAAAACCGGAGGTTTTTTTCTTTTCGGAGAAAGGGCGGAATAAAACCGTTTCAGGGTTGATATGTTTCAGGGTCTAACGCCTTAGGCGACCATTGAATTAAAAAGTTTTGAACTTTTTTGATGTCATATCCGGCGCCGTCTTCTAAAAAGTCGGTTTGCTGGGTGTGAATTCTTTCGCCTTTTTCATTTAAGATCACAAAGACGGGAAATCCGAAACGTTGGGGATAGCCTAATTTTGAAAGGATTTTCTCGTTTTTATTTTCCTGAGAATAATTTACGTGGTATACGACGAAATTATCATCCATTACTTTTTTCAGTTCGGGAGTATTCCGAATCAGGTCGTGGAAACGCAAACACCATATACACCAGTTTCCCCCTATTTGCAGTAAAACGAATTTGTGTTCCTGCTTAGCTACGGAAAGGGAAGAGTCTATTTTTTGTTGCACATCATCTTCCGGAACATAAAGTTTTTTCTTTTGGGAAAAAAGGGAAGTGGAAATGCATAAAAGCAACAATAAAGTACTGATATTTTTCATTTTTCTTCTTTTTCTTCTTTTTCTTCTTCTTCTTCTGAAATAAGAATTCCTTCTTTTTTTAACCGTTTCTGTTGTTCTTCGGATAACTTATCTTTTAAGTTATTGATTACATTGTCATAAATTTCCTCCAGCGCGGTTGCATCTGTGTAGTAGTAATTGTAGCTTTCCTGAAATATTTCTTTAGTAGTATTATGTGCTTTGAATAAGGACACATAAATAGTAAAGGCATCTTTTTTGCTTAAAAGAATATTTCCGGGAGTTTGTTTATAAAGATATATTTCCGTCAGAATGGAAGCCATCTCTTCCTTGGACAGCAGGTCTTTCGGCTTTTCCAATGCGTGTTGGCAAGAAAAAAGCAAGAGTGTAAAGCAAAGAAGTATGACAGTAGTATGTTTCATAATTTTCCCAATAAAGCCATAATTTTCATTTTAATCACGCCGAAAACGGCTTCGCTGATGATAGCGCCGCTCATTTTTGACTCTCCTTTGGTTCTGTCCGTAAAGATAATAGGGACTTCGACAATTTTAAATTTTTTGCAATACGTTCTAAATTTCATTTCTATCTGAAATCCGTAGCCTACTAATTTTATTTTATCCAGATCTAATGTTTCCAATACCTTTCGGGCAAAACAGACAAATCCTGCCGTTGAGTCGTGGATAGGCAGTCCCGTGATCAGCCGGACATATTTGGAGGCAAAAAAGGAAAGCAATACCCGGTTCATAGGCCAGTTAATCACATTTACTCCCTGAGAATATCGGGAACCTACGGACATGTCGGCTCCGTTTTTGCAGGCATCGTAAAGCCGGAGCAAATCGTTGGGGTTATGAGAGAAATCTGCATCCATTTCGAAAATATAATCGTATCCATGGGCTAATGCCCATTTAAATCCATGAATATAAGCCCGTCCCAATCCGTTTTTCTCTTTTCTTTCTTCCAGAAATATCTGATCGGGGTATTGGTTTTTTAATTCTTTTACCAGAGTTCCGGTTCCGTCAGGAGAAGAATCATCTACAACCAAAACATCAAAATCATCTTTTAAGTTCAACACATATAATATAATGTCTTTAATGTTTTCCTTTTCATTATAGGTAGGTATTATGACTAATTTTTTATCGGACACTTTTTGGTATTTTTATTTATACAATAGAGCAAAGGTAAAATAAATTCAGGAATCAACGATTAGTCGAACAGGAAACAGGAGAATTTTGGGTTGCTGTCGGTTTCTTCTTTTGCTTCTCCGAAATAATGGAAATTACCATTTGAAATTTTTCCGGGTTTCTATCTTTGTTCGAAAGTATTGTAATGGTCGTATGTTACAAAAATTAATCCGTCATTGGAAAAGACCACCCGGTCAGTTCCCCGGATTCCGCAGGTATAATTTAGATCTGCTTCAAACCATTTTCTTCCTTTTTTATCAGGCACGGCATTTTGTCTGTTGGTAAAAACATCTCCGCCTATCACTTTTCCGGGAAGTACATCGCAAAGATTCTCTTTTTGGGGTATCCATCCGGATTTTTCCGCTTTTTTTCGGGTTACATAATAGTCAGGCAGATGGTGATTATTTTTCAGATATGAAATAATAACTTGTTCGGAACTTAAATTTTTAACATCAAACTGTTTCAGATCGAGTTCCTGTACAGAGCTATTGTAGCTGAAAATCAGGGAGGTAAAAAATAAAATTCCGAGTAATGGAAAGTAGAAAAGAGATAGTTTTTTTATTTTCATCTTTGCCTGTAAAATATAATGTGTAAAATTACCCAAAAATTGAGAAATTTTTTTACTTTTGATATAACATTTTTGCATTATGTATATAGAGAGTGATAAGAATCCGAGGATAAAAAATCTGGTAAAGCTGTTGGAGAAAAGTAAGGAGCGGAAGTCTCAGAAGAGATTTGTGGTTGAAGGAAGGCAGGAAAATTTTTTTGCTTTGCGCAATAAATTCCAACCTGTAGAATATTACATTCAACCTGAAATTTTTCAGGATCTGATAGAGTTGCCTGCGGTTGCGACCTATGAGGTATCGCAATCGGTGTATAATAAGATAGCCTACCGAAAGATCACAGAGGGAATTGTGGGGGTATACGAATATAAATCGTATGATCTTTCCAAAATTGAGTTGTCCGGAAATCCGTTCATACTGGTTATCGAATCTGTTGAAAAACCCGGAAACCTTGGAGCGATATGCCGGTCTGCAGATGCTTTTGGGGTAGATATGGTTATTCTTTGCGAGGAAAAGTCGGATCCGTATAATCCGAACGTAATACGTTCTTCCGTAGGAAGCGTTTTCACTATTCCGGTTATATCATCCAATAATGAAAAAATATATGAATTTCTCAAAAAGAACGGAATTTCCATATATGCGACTTACATGAATGAGACCTCCATATGTATTCAGGACGCGGAGTTGTCAACTCCCTCAGCCATTGTTTTCGGAACAGAACATTCCGGGGTTTCAGGTTTTTGGAAAGATAAAATAGAACAAAATATATTAATTCCCATGAGGGGAAAGGTAGATTCTTTAAATGTAAGCAATGCCGTTGCAGTAGCGTGTTATGAGGTGGTGCGGCAAAGAATTATATTAAAATAGGACTAAAAAAAACAATTTAAGCATTTGTTTTGTCTAAAAAATTCGTATTTTTGCCCTATTATACAGTTTCTTCCGTATAGAGTTGATTTTGAGTATATTAACAGAAGGGGAAGGGGCTCTTTTATAAAAGGCTTTATTGCAAACAATTAATAACACTAAAAAACAAAGTAAAGCAACACTAGAAATTTGTACAATTATGTTTGAAATTTTTAAAGACAAATCAGGAGCTTTTCGTTTTAGACTGAAAGCAAAAAGTGGGCAAGTTATCCTTGAAAGTGAAGGATATACCCAAAAGACAAACTGTCAGAAGGGCGTAAGTTCTGTAAAAAGAAATTCTAAAAACGAAGATCGTTTTGAATTGAAACAGAACGCCGACAAAAAGTGGTTCTTCAACCTGAAAGCCGGAAACGGTCAGGTGGTAGGAATCAGTGAACTTTATGACAATGAAGCAAATGCTAAGAATGGTGTGAAATCAGTGATGAACAACGCACCTACAGCAGAAACAGTTGATTTATCTAAATAGAAGATCGACTATAACCTAAATTTTAAAGGTTATTTGCTTAAAAAAAAGGGGATACCAAATAAAGATATGGTACCCCTTTTTTTATTTTAGTATTTTTTATTCAGGTCTGTAATTTCGGGTTTGTTGCAGATAAATACAGCCTGTTTTCCTTAAAGCCAATCCGTGGCTTAGGACAGAATTTCCTTAATTCTTTTTAAAGCTTCCGTAAGCTCTTCCTCAGAAGCGGCATAAGACAGCCGGATGCAATTATTATCTCCAAAGGAAACGCCCCCTACGGTGGCAACGTGTGCTTTTTCAAGAAGCAGTAAAGCAAAATCATCGGAGTTGTTAATGAGATGCCCCTGAATAGTTTGTCCAAAATAAGCCGAAATATCAGGAAAGAAGTAAAACGCTCCTGCCGGTTTATTTACTTTAATTCCCGGGATCTCCTGTAATAGTTTGAAAACTAAATCTCTGCGTTTTTTGAATCCGTCAATCATATAATTAATAACGGAAGGGTCTGCTTCTACGGCAGTTATGGATGCCATCTGTGCAATGCAATTGGTTCCGGAGGTCATTTGCCCCTGAATTTTATCACAAGCATCCGTCAACCATTTCGGCGCTCCCATGTATCCTATTCTCCAGCCGGTCATAGCATAGGATTTGGATACTCCATTGATAGTTGCAGTTTGTTCGAAAACTTCCGGAAACTGAGCTATGCTTTCGTGTTTTCCTTCGTAATTTATATATTCATATATTTCATCGGAAATAATGATAATATTCGGATGTTTCGCTAATACTTTAGCCAGAGCATGAAGTTCTTCCTTTGTATAAACAGTTCCTGAAGGATTGCAGGGAGAACTGAATAAGAAAGCTTTGGTTTTTGGGGAAATTGCTTTTTCCAATTGTTCCGGAGTAATTTTAAAATCAGTATCAATAGTAGTATTTACTACTACATTTTCTCCTCCGGCAAGTTTCACCATTTCATAGTAACTTACCCAATAAGGTGCCGGAACTATGACTTCATCTCCTTCGTTTACGATAGAAAGCAATACATTGATAATAGATTGTTTTCCTCCGGTAGATACAATGATCTGCTCCGGTTTATAATCTAAGTTATTGTCGCGTTTAAATTTATTGGCAATGGCTTTTCTTAATTCCAAATAACCCGGAACAGGAGTATAGGATTTGATTCCATCTTTAATTGCCTTAATTGCAGATTCTCTTACAAATTCAGGGATTTCGAAATCAGGCTCTCCCAAGGTTAAACTAATTACATTAATTCCCCGGGCTTTTAGTTCCCGGGCTTTGTTAGACATTACAAAGGTTTGGGAATAGCTAAGACGGTTGATACGGTCTGATAATAAATTCATTTTTAAACTAATTGTTTTAGATTTTTTTTTTCAGAAATCAAAAGTACAGTATTTTTTCGAAAAAAAACCAAGTAGTTTTCACAGAAGAGTTAAAATATTTAAATAAGTCGTTATCAATGATATGTTGTGGTTTTATAAAACCCCGTTTTTTATGTATTTTTGTAATCTTGATTTAATACTTTAACTTGAGAAAGAAAAAAAATATTCAGATTACGAATCTTGAACTTATCTCTGCGGGAGCCAAAGGAGTTTCGATTGGAAGAACTAAAGAGGGAAAAACCGTTATGGTAGCAAATGCAATTCCGGGAGATGTTGTAAATGTGCAGGTTACCAAATCAAAAAAAAACTATTGCGAAGCCCGGGTTCTTGACTTTGTAAGGTATTCACCGGACAGAACAGACCCTCTATGCATGCATTTTGGCGTTTGCGGAGGATGTAAGTGGCAGAATCTTTCATACGAAAAACAGCTGGAATACAAAGAAAAAGAAGTTTATAGCAACATAGAAAGAATAGGAAAAATAGAGGATTTTCAGAAATTACCCATATATCCGTCCCGGGAACAGTATAATTATCGTAATAAGATGGAATTTTCTTTTTCCGCTTCCCGATGGTTAACACCGGAAGAAATACAATCAGGAGAGGAAATTTTGGACAAAGAAGCATTAGGGTTTCATATTCCGCAACAATGGAATAAGGTTTTAGATCTGAAGACCTGTTTTTTACAAAAAGAGCCGTCTAATAAGATCCGAAATTATATAAAGAAAATTGCTTTAGAGCAAGATCTGGAATTTTATGATTTTAAAGAGCGTAAAGGCTTTTTGCGAACATTGATGCTGCGGTCTAATTCCAAAAATGAATTTTTGGTTTTACTTCAGTTTTTTAGGGAAAGTAAAAAAGAAAGAGAAAAATTATTAACCTGCATTCAGCAGGAGTTTCCTGAAATAAAGACTCTGGTATATGCCATCAATCCCAAAGGGAATGACAGTATTTACGATCTGGATATACATGTTTTTTCAGGAGAAGGGTTTCTAACGGAAGAAATGGAAGGATTGAAATTCAGGATAGACGCCAAGTCGTTTTTTCAAACCAATTATAATCAAGCGGTTAGGCTGTATGAAATTGCGAGAGATTTTGCAGGATTAAAAGGAGACGAGACCGTCTATGATCTTTATACCGGAACCGGAACCATTGCACAATTCATCTCAGGAAGGGCTAAAAATGTGGTCGGGGTTGAAATGGTGCCGGAAGCGATCGAGGCGGCAAAAGAAAACGCAAAGTATAATAATATTCAAAATTGCCGTTTCTATTGTGGAGACATGAAAGATATTTTTACGGATGAGTTTATCTCCCTGAACGGACATCCGGAAATAATCATCACAGACCCTCCCAGAGACGGAATGCATAAGAATGTCGTAGAAACTATTGTGAGGATAGCCCCGAAAAAAGTAGTATATGTTAGTTGTAATTCTGCAACTCAGGCAAGAGATCTGGAATTAATGAAAGAAAAATATGAGGTGATAAAAGTTCAGGCGGTAGATATGTTTCCTCAGACTCATCATGTGGAAAGTGTTGCGCTCCTCAAACTAAAATAAAGATATGTTTCAAAAAAAAATAAATTTAATCGGGGTTCTTCTTTTCATTGCGCTAATGATCTACTCCTGCATAGACGATGATATTTGTGACAAGGCTACAACCCCCAGACTGACTCTGGTTCTGGATAGTCTGGGAAGTAAATATAAAAAGAAGCAGCTATATATTGACCGGAAAAATACAGATGGAACCGTCCGTGAGGAAGGAATTTTTTCAGGGAAGGACAGCATTCAGATTCCGTTAAATGCCATGTCGAAAGAGACCGTGTATTATTTGTACGATAGTGCCAACACTTCGGAATCAGACAAGAACATTATAACCATAAGATACGAAACTGAGCAAAGATTTGTCTCAAAAGCTTGTGGATTTAAAGTTATATACAACAATATAACCTATGAAGGCACTCAACTTATCAACATAAAATCCATAACCCCGCAAACTACAAGTATTCATGATGAATCTTCAACGAATTTACATATTGCTTATTATTAGTTTTCTTACAGGAATTTTTTCTTATTCCCAAACGATAAGTTCCGATACAATTTCAGGGAATAAACAACAGATGTTCATAAGCGTTGACTTATTAAATCCGGTTGCCGGTTTTTTTTCCTATAAAAAAAGTTATAGTGGGTTCGTTTCCTATAAAATTAAAAACAAATGGGCGGTAACGGCAGAAATAGGATATGAAAAAAACAGTTATAAAAAGAACAACTGGGACGTGGAAGCGAAAGGGATATTCGGAGAAGCAGGCGTCAACTATATGTTGACCAACAACCCCGAAGACACGGGAGAAGGCTTTTACATAGGAGCAAGGATAGGCTTTTCTCCCTATAAACAAAAGGTAAAAAAATATCCCGTCAAAGAAGTAGATCCCGAAGGACATGCGCGAACCGTGGGAGGAGGATCTCTGTCGGAGGCCGGTGTCAGTTCGGGATGGATTGAAGCTGTTGTCGGAGCAAAAGTACAATTGGGAAAAACCCCTTTTTACATTGATTTTATGGCGAAACCCAAATTTCTGATCTTTTCCGGAAAACAGGAAAATATAGATAACTTAGTTATTCCGGGGTATGGAAAAGATAAAGGCGCAGCAAATATTTCCCTTTATTGGGGAATAGGATATAAGTTATTTTAATCTAAAAGAATATGTATTGTTGAGGAATGTTAGGTAACATAATTCAAATAATATAAAAATTTAATTATATTTTTGTAAAAATTATCACATAATAAATAAATATGAATATTACAATTGTAGGTACAGGATACGTAGGATTAGTTTCCGGGACATGTCTGGCAGACTTAGGACATAGTGTGCATTGTGTAGATATAAATGAAAAGAAGGTGAAAATGATGAAAAATGGGCAGGTGCCTATTTATGAACCTCAGTTGGAAGAAGTCTTTCTCAGAAACCTGAAAGGAGAACGTTTGTTTTTCACAACGGATCTGGCCGAGGCAATGAAAGTGTCCAATGTAATATTTTTAGCCCTGCCTACGCCTCCGGGAGAAGATGGTTCGGCAGACCTGTCGTATGTTTTGGATGTAGCCGGTCATATAGGAGAGTTAATGACGGAATATACCATCGTTGTAAATAAAAGTACCGTACCCGTCGGAACTTCCGAAAAGGTCAGGGAATTAATACAAACCAAAACCAATATACCTTTTGACGTTGTTTCCAATCCGGAGTTTTTAAGAGAAGGATATGCCGTAGAAGACTTTATGAATCCCGAAAGAGTTATTGTCGGTTCCAGTTCACAGAAAGCGTTTGAAATAATGGATAGGATCTATTTGCCGTTAACTAATGCAGGAACCAAGCTGATAAAAATGGATGAAAAATCTTCCGAATTGACGAAATATGCTTCCAATTCCTTTTTGGCAACTAAGATTACATTTATGAATGAAATCGCCAATTATTGCGAAAAAGTAGGCGCTGATGTAGATAAGGTCAGATTAGGAATGGGTTCGGACGAAAGAATCGGAAACCGGTTCTTGTTTCCGGGAATTGGTTATGGCGGAAGTTGTTTTCCAAAAGATGTGAAAGCCCTGATAAAAAGCGGGAAAGAAATAGGATATACTTTCGAAATTTTAGAATCGGTAGAAGAGGTTAACCATAGGCAGAAAACTATTTTAGTCCCTGAAGTTGAAAAATATTTAGGCGGATTAAAAGACAAACAAATTGCTATTTGGGGGCTGGCTTTTAAAGAAAACACGGATGATATCAGAGAAGCGTCTTCTTTGGAAATAATAGAAAAGTTATTGGAAAAAGGAGCCAAAGTAAAAGCATACGATTCCATTGCGGCAGAAAATGTAAAAACAATATTAGGAGATAAAATATCCTATGCGGAAAACATGTACGATTGTATAGAAGGAGCCGATGCATTGATCATCGCAACGGAATGGGGAGAATTCAGAAACCCGCAGTTTAATATTCTGGGGAAAAAGATGAAAAATAAAGCTATTTTTGATGGTAGAAACCTGTACGATTTAAACGAATTGGCAGCGCAGGGTTTCTATTATAAAAGCATAGGAAGAAAATTAATACAAGGATAAAACAAGTCCGATGAAAAAAATTATAATCACAGGTGGAGCGGGTTTTATAGGATCACACGTTGTCCGAAGGTTTGTAAAACAATATCCGGAATATACGATTTTAAATCTGGACGCACTGACGTATGCCGGTAATCTGGAGAATCTGAAAGATGTAGAAACCAGCCCTAATTATCAGTTTATAAAAGCGGATATTACAGACGAGCAGCATATAAACCGGATTTTTTCGGATTTCCGCCCGGACGGAATTATTCATTTAGCGGCGGAATCTCATGTAGACCGTTCCATTACATCTCCTTTGGATTTTGTTAAAACCAACGTCGTAGGAACCGTAAACCTCCTGAATGCGGCAAAAAATATCTGGAAAGAAGATTTTAAAGGAAAGCGGTTTCATCACGTATCCACGGATGAAGTTTATGGCGCTTTGGGAAAAACAGGCTTTTTTACAGAAGATACCCGATACGATCCGCATTCTCCCTATTCGGCATCCAAAGCTTCTTCCGATCATTTTGTAAGAGCTTATGCAGACACGTATGATCTACCGATAGTAATTACCAATTGTTCTAATAATTACGGACCCAATCATTTTCCGGAAAAGCTGATTCCGTTGATGATTCACAATATTATCCACCACAAACCCTTACCTGTGTACGGAGACGGAAACTATACCCGGGATTGGCTATACGTTGTAGATCATGCCGTTGCCATAGATCTGGTTTTCCATCACGGTAAGAATAAAGAAAATTATAATATAGGAGGCTTTAATGAGTGGAAAAATATTGATTTGGTTCATGTATTATGTAACCTGATGGACAAAAAACTAGAAAGACCCGAAGGAGAAAGCGCGAAACTGATAACCTTCGTAAAAGACCGTCCGGGACATGATCTGCGTTATGCCATTGATGCGACGAAAATAAATAAAGAATTGGGCTGGAAGCCTTCCGTAACTTTTGAAGAAGGTTTGGCAAAAACCATAGATTGGTATATGGAAAATCAGGAATGGTTGAATCATGTTACCAGCGGAGCATACCAGAAGTACTATGAAGAACAATACGACCTAAAATAAACGGTTATGAAAAAAGGATATGCATTATTGTTTTCCGTATTGGTTTTGATTTTCTCCTGTTCAAAAAAAGAAGAAAAAAATACTAAAAAATCACCGGCAGAAATCTATCAGAAAGAAGGAGTCTCTTTCAATCTACCTGCCGGATGGAAAGTAAAACAGGATTATACCAGAGATGAAGGAAGATATTTAGAGCTGGATAAATATTCCAACTATAAAATAGAAAGCTCTCTGGCTATAGGTATTTTGAAAAAAGCAGGATCTACGGACTCCATACTGGACAGCCAGATAAAACAATTGCAGTTTTTTTATCAGAAAGTTACTTTTAACGTGTTGGAAGAAAAGAAAAACACCAGACTGGGAAAATACAATGCTATAACCACCACGTATGAAGCAGACGATACCCGAAATAAAGTTTATGGGAAAATAAGCGTGATTCAGGAAAATGACAAAACTCTGTTCGTGCAAATTGTAGAAAATAAACAGAATACGGACATATCAGATTATAATGCTATATTTAACACATTCACAATAAAATGAAAGGAATTATATTAGCAGGAGGCTCAGGAACCCGACTATATCCGCTTACCATTGCCGTGAGCAAGCAGTTGATGCCGGTATATGATAAACCTATGATTTATTATCCGTTATCGGTGCTAATGGAAGCAGAAATAAGAGATATTCTGATCATTACCACACCGCACGATCAGGAGAACTTTAAAAAACTGCTGGGAGATGGTTCCGGTTTTGGTTGTAAATTGACCTATGCGATACAGTATGAACCCAATGGATTGGCACAAGCTTTTGTAATAGGAGAAGAATTTATAGGAAACGACTCCGTGGCGCTGATACTGGGAGATAATATTTTTTATGGTTCCGGATTAGGAAAACTATTACGGGAAAAGACCAATCCCGAAGGAGCCATAGTATTTGCCTACCATGTAAACGATCCGGAAAGATACGGCGTGGTTGAATTTGATGAAGCAATGAAAGCAATCTCAATAGAAGAGAAGCCCGATAAGCCAAAATCTAATTATGCAGTTCCCGGATTATATTTTTATGATAATCAGGTGGTTGAAATATCCAAAAGCCTGAAGCCTTCCGAAAGAGGAGAATATGAGATCACAGATGTAAACAAAATTTATCTCGAAAGAGGAAAACTGGAAGTCGGCGTTATGGACAGAGGAACCGCCTGGCTGGATACAGGAACCTTTGATTCCCTTCATGATGCAACGGAGTACATTCGGGTCATTGAAAAAAGACAGGGAATAAAAATCGGATGCATTGAAGAAACAGCATATAAACGTGGATTTATTACCAGAGAAAAACTATATGAAATTGCAGATAAATACGGTAAGAGCGGATATGGAAAATATCTGAAAAATATTACGTATTACAAACACTAAAAACTTTGTAAATGAATGGAAACTAATCAACATTGGACGGAAGAGATAAGCGTAAAACACTCTCTGTTTGACTTCAAACTGAAAGAAGTGTGGCGCTATAGGGATTTGCTGTTTTTAATGGTGAGAAGAAATTTTGTGGCTAATTACAAACAAACCATATTAGGACCGCTTTGGTTTTTTATAAACCCGATTCTGACCTCCCTGATGTTTACAGTCGTTTTTGGGAACATAGCAGGAATACCGACCGGAGGAGTTCCCAATATATTGTTTTATCTGGCGGGATTAACCCTTTGGAATTATTTTCAGGATTGTTTAAACGGTACATCCACCGTGTTTAGGGACAATGCCTCCATTTTCGGAAAAGTTTACTTCCCAAGGCTGATAATGCCTTTATCAATAGTTGTAGGAAGCCTGCTGAAATTCGGAATCCAGTTTTTGTTATTTCTGATATTCTGGATATATTTCATAATAGAAGGAGCAGATGTACATCCTAACTGGGCTGTTATCCTACTGCCGTTTTTATTGATTCTTATGGCAGGTATCGGGTTGGGATTAGGAATGATCATCAGTTCCATGACAACCAAATACAGGGATTTGTCGTATCTTTTATCATTTGGAATTTCATTGGTAATGTATGCAACTCCTATTATTTATCCAATTTCCATGATTTATAAAAAACTTCCGGAAAAATTTCATTGGGTGGCTATGATGAATCCTTTATCTCCCATCATAGAAGCCTTTAAATACGGCTGTTTGGGGGAAGGCATTTTAAGTTACACCGGACTGTTGTATAGTACACTCTTTGCGTTTTTCGGTATATTTTTTGGAATCCTGATTTTCAATAAGGTGGAAAGAAGTTTCATGGATACGATCTAGGTATTTATTTTAGAAAAAGAAAAACCTAACGGCTTTGAGAGAACCGGAAAAAGGATGTTGTTGCTAAAACGTAATAGCAAATAAATAAAGGAAAGGAAAAATACAGATATTCATTATTAAATCATGAGTATAGCAATAAAAGTAGAAAATATATCCAAACTATACAGATTAGGGCAGGTAGGAACCGGAACCTTACAGCAGGATTTGAAAAGATGGTGGTGGAAGACTACGGGGAAAGGAGATCCGTTTGCCAGAATTGGAGAAACCAACGACAGAGCTTCTAAAGGAACTTCCGAGTATGTGTGGGCGTTGAAAGATGTAAATTTTGAAGTTGAAAAGGGAGAAGTATTGGGAATTATAGGTAAAAATGGCGCAGGAAAGTCTACATTATTAAAAATCTTATCCAAGACAACCTCCCCTACATCCGGGTCCATTAAAGTTAATGGAAGGATAGCATCTTTGTTGGAAGTAGGTACAGGATTCCATCCGGAACTTACAGGCAGAGAAAATGTCTATCTGAATGGAGCCATTTTAGGAATGACAAAAAAAGAGATCCGGTCTAAATTTGATGAAATAGTAGATTTTTCCGGAGTGGAAAGATACATAGATACCCCGGTTAAAAGATATTCTTCGGGAATGTACGTGCGTCTGGCTTTTGCCGTAGCAGCGCATTTAGAGCCAGAAATTTTAGTAATAGACGAAGTCTTGGCAGTAGGAGATGCCGAGTTTCAAAAAAAATGTCTGGGGAAAATGAAGGATGTAAGTGTAAATGAAGGAAGAACGGTCTTATTCGTCAGCCATAATATGGCGGCAATGAAACAACTTTGTACAAAAGGGATAGTTATGCAGCATGGGATGATTTCCTATTCAGGAGCAGTACTGGATTCTGTAGAACACTACCAGAAATCGACGGAAATATCCTCTTTTTTTGAACATGAAGGCGATATTGAAAAAGCCCCGGGAAACCAAAACATCAGAATATTAAAATTTACTACAAAACCTGTTGTAGGAGAGTATTTAACAATCTCATCAGGGGTTGAGTTTAAATTGGAATTTTATAACTACAAGCCTAATGTAAATTTAGATGCTACCTTTGAATTAAAAAATTCAGACGAAATAGTTATATTTCATGTAGGAGAATTAATTACTACCCATAAAGATTCCAGACAGGGAATTTATGAAGTAAAAGGACAAATTCCTCCCAACTTGCTGAATGCAGGGATATATAAGTTTAAGTTGATTTTTGGAGAAGACCAGAGATATTCCTTATATATAAAAGACGAAATAATTCAGTTTGAAATATTGAATGAATCTATGGGGGGCAATAGCGGATTACTTCCGGGTATTATCAGACCGGAATTGAATTTTTTTAATAAATTTATAACAAAAGAGTAATTATGAAAAAACCATATGTTATAAATCTCTCAAAAATAGGCTCATCAACTTTAGGATATATTACCGTTGCGGAAGAGTTGGACAATGTGCCTTTTGAAATAAAAAGAGTCTATTGGACCTATTTCACTCCCCATGATGTGCAGAGAGGAGGGCACGCTCATAAAGAGTTGGAACAGTTTATATTTGCTGTTTCCGGGGTTATTGAATTTACTACGGAAGATACTTCCGGAAACAAAGAAACATTCATTCTGGACTCTCCGGAAAAAGGATTATATATCCCCGCTAAAATATGGAGAGATATTAAGTTTTCTCATAATGCGGTGCTTTTATGTCTGGCATCCGAACATTATGTAGAAGACGATTATATCCGGGATTATAACGAATTTAAAAAATGGAAATAAAAGATTTTGGAATAGTTCTGAGATTAGCTGAAATTGAAGATGCCGGGTTTATTCTTGAACTAAGAAATGACTTGAAAAAATCAAGATTTATTAGTGTGACTTCCGGGGATCTGTCGGTTCAGGTTGAATGGTTAGAAAAATACAAACAAAGGGAAAAACGAAAAGAAGAATTTTACTTTATTGCTTTGGACGAAGATGGGAATAAATTTGCAACCTATCGGGTTTATAATATAGGTCCGGACACTGTTGAGATTGGAAGTTGGATTTCATCCCCCTCGTTAAAAAATCCTATCAATTCTATAAAAGTTGATTTTCTTGTGAAAAGGTTTATATTTGATACTCTGAATTATAAAAAATTAAACTTTGAAGTAAGAAAAAAAAATAAATCAGTAATTAATTATCATAAAAAATACAATCCTCAAATTATAAAACAAGATGATTTAAATATATATTTTGAGTTAACAAAAGAAAGTTTTCAGGAGACTAAAAACAGATTTGAGAAATTATTTCAGTAAAAAAACAGACATATCATGGAGGAGTTTATCAATTTTTTTAAAAATCAATTAGAAGATACAACAGAAACCGTTTTACCGGAAACAGATTACATAAATGCGGATTTTTGGGATTCTTTGACTGCCGTTACCATACAAATGATGATAGAAGAAGAATATAAGGTTAATATAAACATAAAAGAGTTGTCTAATTTTAAATCAATTAAGGATTTATTTGAATTTATTCAAAAAAATAGATAATGAATGCGTATATTAAACATATTTCATATTATTTACCGGCAAAAAAAATAACTAATCAGGATATAGAAAACTTATTTCCTGAGTGGAACGGCGAAAAGATTATCTCCAAAATAGGAATTAAGAACAGACATATCACAGAAAAAGATCAGTTTGTTTCGGACATGGCTTTGGAAGCAATCAATAATCTTTGTGAAGAATATCAGATAGAAAAAACGACAATAGACTATTTAATCATATGTACACAATCTCCGGATTATTATCTCCCTACAACCGCGTGTATCGTTCAAAACCGGGCAGGGCTGCCTACCTCTTGTGCGGCTGTTGATATCAATCAGGGATGTTCCGGCTATGTTTATGGATTATCTTTGGCGAAAGGGTTAGTCATTTCAAAAATAGCAAAAAATGTACTTTTAGTAACCGCGGAAATGTATTCCAAACACACACACCATGCGGATAAAGGAAACATATCTATTTTTGGAGATGCAGCCACAGCCACGTTAATTTCTGATGATGGACTATATGAAATAGGAGAATTTTCCTTAGGAAGCGATGGGAGCGGTTATGAAAACCTAATCGTAAAAAACGGAGCTATGAGGAAAGCGAAAACAGACGATATTACAGAGCCTAATGATAATTTTCTTTATATGAATGGTCCGGAAATATTTAGATTTACAGCAAAAGAAATTCCCCCCATGATCTTAGAAAATTTAGAAAAAAACAAAGAAACCCGAGATACGGTAGATCAGTTTTTATTTCATCAGGCTAATACTTTTATGTTAGAATATTTGAGAAAAATAATAAAAATCCCTAAAGAAAAGTTTATCATTGATATGGCTGAATATGGAAATACAGTTTCATCAACAATTCCCATAGCATTAAAAAATTTAATTAGCGAAAACCGGAATAAAGATAAAATTTTAATAGCCGGCTTCGGAGTTGGATATTCCTGGGGAGCTGTTTGTCTGTATAAAAATTAAAAAACGATGATAAAGTTTTTAATGTCAAAAATCAATAAGTATTAAATTCTCTTTCTCATGTATAGAACGGAAGGATTTTCCCGGTTAATTTAAGAAGTTAGTTTTATTTATGAAAAAAGGAATAACAATATCTCTTATATCGGTGATTCTCTTGTATATAGCCTTTGTGTTCCAGTTTCAGCATAGAATAGAAAAAAACAATGGGTTAGGTTGGGACGGAACATATTACAATGCAATATATGAAAATTTCATGGATGATCCGAGTGAAATTGTTTCAGCAAAAGATATAAACCTAAATAAAAAAGCGGATATCACAACATATAAAGAATTGTTTAAAGAAGGCGCTCCTTTTAACCAAAGAATAGGAGTGCCTTATATAGCATCTTTATTAAAAACCGATAAATTTTCAGCATTTACAACTATAAATTTAGTATGTTTTTTCATAGGACTTATTTCCTTACTATATAAATGGAAAGTTAAAAATGGTATTATAGCGTTGATTTTTGCTTTCTGTTTATTACTTACCCCTCAAATGCCATTTCGGCTCACACTCTTTTATCCGATGAATGTGGACGGTGTTTTGTTTCTTTATCTATGTTGGGTTATATGTTTATATAATAGACCCCTATTAATATTAATTTTGACCCTTTCTTTTTTACCATTTAAAGAAGCAACGATATTAATAGGAGTAATTTACTTTTTCTCAACGATCATATATTCCCTGTTTTTTTCAGGGAATTCATTTAGCAAAGAGAAAAAAAAATATTTATGGTGTGTATCCTCTATAAGTGTTATACTTGCCGGTTATATTTTTTACAGATTTTTGTTAATTCAATATCTTGATATTAATTTCCGGGATAGTGGAATAGATACTATTTTATTTTGGGTTAATAAGAACATCTTTAATTATACTTTCTATATCCGATTATTAGCATGTATGTTTGTGGTTTTTTCAGGCTATTGGATTTTTTATTTAAAGAAAATCATTGAAGATAAGAAAATAACACATAAATTTGTATTTATAGTTTGTCTTTTTCCTTTCTTAATATTTTCAGGAACTGATGTTACAAGAATACTTTGTATTTTATTACCGGTTCTTTTAGATGAGATTTTAGACTTAAATCTGTTCGGGAAAGATTATGTTTGGATAACAAGTTGCTTTATTTTGTTTATCCCATTAAAGTTTCCGTTTTTAATTTTAGATTTTAAAGATAATTACGAAATAGGAGAAGGTTTTTTTATTACACAGGCAGAATATTTAAGATTAAGGTATAGTCTGTTTTATGTAGCATATTCATTAACAGTCCTCATTTTGTTATTTTCTCCGATTTTTAAAAAGCATATTCTAAACCATGATAAAATTTTTAGACCTACAAAAAATAAATCTTCAATATCAAAAAGAAATTGAAGCGAAATTACTGCAGGTTTTCCGGTCAGGTTGGTATCTGTTAGGAAAAGAAGTTGAAAATTTTGAATCAGATCTGGCGAATTATATCGGTGTGAAAAATACTATCGGAGTTGCAAACGGATTGGATGCATTACGCCTGATTTTTAAGGCTTATAAAGAATTGGGAGTTATGCAGTCAGAAGATGAGGTGATAGTTCCGGCAAACACCTACATTGCGTCCGTTCTTGCCATTTCAGATAACGGTTTGGTTCCTGTCTTTGTTGAACCGGATCCACAAACATTCAATATTGATATATCTAAAATAGAGGAAAAAATAACTTCGAGAACAAAAGCCATTATGATCGTTCATTTATATGGACAAGTGGTATTTTCCGAAGAATTAAGAATACTGGCAGAAAAATACAACTTAAAGATCGTTGAAGATAATGCCCAGGCGATCGGAGCTGAATGGAACGGTATCAAAACCGGGAATTTGGGAGATGCCGCAGGGTTTAGTTTCTATCCCGGAAAAAATTTGGGAGCATTAGGGGATTCCGGGGCTGTGAGTACCCGGGATGATCAGCTGGCTGAAACAGTAAGGATTTTGGCAAATTATGGATCATCAAAGAAATATATAAACAAATATCAGGGGTTGAATAGCCGGTTAGATGAACTACAGGCAGCCGTGCTTGACATCAAATTAAAATATGTTGACAGAGAAAACGAAAAAAGGAGAAAAGTCGCGAATTATTATCTGGAAAACATTAAGAATCCGGAAATAATACTTCCTTTTATATCGGATTGTCCGGTTAATAAAAGCCATGTCTGGCATTTATTTGTAATCCGGTCGGAAAAAAGAGATGAACTTCAGGAATATCTGTCCCGCAACAATATTCAGACTTTAATTCACTATCCGGTTCCACCACATAAACAAGAAGCCTATTCTTCTTATAATTTGTTATCTTTACCTCTCACCGAAAAATTGAGCGGAGAAGTGCTGAGCTTGCCCATGAGCCCGGTTTTAACAGAAGAAGAAATGGAGCATATTTGTAAAATAATTTCAAAATTTTGATGAAAAAGATTCTTATTGTGAATTCAACCTTAATGGTTGGAGGAGGAGAAAAACTATTGTATGAATTAGCACTGTTTGCCCGATCACAGGGTTATGGGGTAGATGTGTTGATCTTAAATAATTTCAGGAAGGAATATTACGATGATATTCTGACGGATTTAGGCGTTGGGGTTTATAGGATTTCTTCTCATAAACATAATATACTCAAACATCCGTCCAATTTTAAATGGAAGATGACGCTAAAGTATTTTTTAGCTAAAAAATATTCTTCTACTATTATTGTAAATTTAAGTTTTGCTAAAAAAGTATTGGATATGATCAGGAAACCGAATAATATCCATATCTGGCATATTTCCAATATCGCCCAATATAAACATATCGATAACAGATTTCCTTATGATGAAAGTATCCTAAAAGATGAAAGGTTGAATTTGTGGTTAATTAATAAATATCAAAAAGAAGAGTTGGAAGCACAATACGGTCAGTTAAAATGTAAAATTCACGAGTTTAAATTATTTTTGAATAAAAAATGAAAATAAATCTTTTAACAAGAGTAGAAATTGATAAAAATTTCTTTATGGATTTTGTTCTTGCCTGCTATCATTTAAAAAACAAGGGATATGCTATTCAGGTTAAGTTCGTTGGCAAAATCCATAATGTAGCTATAGTGGATACTGTCCAGAGGGCAATAGTGTTGCTGGGATTAAGAGATCAGGTTATATTTACGGATAACTCTGTGAAAATTAATGAAATTAAAGAAAAGGAAGAATATTATTTTAATTTATCTATTGGAGACTTTGTAGGATATTCCTCTATAGAATGTATAGAAAGTGGATTAAAAACATTATTCTATAATATAGATGATAATCTGGAAAAGATTGCAAATAATAAGTTTATGACCGTTAGTTCTTTTTCATCGCTTTGTGAGAAGTTAGAACAGATTCATAGGGACAGAAAAAAATATGATGAAATCATAAAAAATGAAAATTTAGAACTGCGTAGTAGTTACTATTTGAATGATGAAGATGAATTACAATTGAAAAAAATATTGCAATAATCTTAAATTGAAAAAAATATCCGTAAAAGTTTTAGACAGAAACTTAAAGCAGGGGATTCAGGATGCCGTTGTAGATATGTTTTGCTTAGCCAATACCCAAAAAATTTATGGTTTCTATTGGTCTTCTTATTCAGAGATTGCAGCAAAATTTATAATAAAGAATTAGTTATTTTACAGGATAACAGGTAATGCGGACAAAATCACTGCATAAGACCGTTGCAAAATTTTCCATATCATAAAACTGTATTTTTTGAATCAAAAAAAATTACAACAGCTTGATTATTATCCCTTATTCGGGATTGCGTAATTTACATCTTTGCCTGTTTTACCCCTAATTTGAACGAGATATTTTACACACCTCCAAAAGCATGCTGTCCGCTATAAAATAGTTTTCAAGCGCATTAAATTTTTGAACCATTTTTGTTCTGATTTCTTCAGTAAAAAGAAATAGTTTTTCTTTTCTGTGATTATAAACACAACCCTCAATTTTGTTTCCTAAAAAAGTTTCCCTTAATTATATAAAAAGCTGATATTCAGAATCAATAGATTTGAGCTCAGCCGGAATGATCAGAAGGATTATCCCTAAATCATATAATTTTGGTTTAATTGGAATAAAATAAAAATTTTCAAAATCATATAATTTGCGTAATTATTTCAAAATTAATTTGTAACTTGCTCACAAATCGCTCATCTATTTATTCGTTTGATTGTCAAATAAATACACGACTTTTTAGCTGATTGATGATCCTTTTTTATGATGCACTACAAGTTTAAACAATATATCAATAGGAAAACAGGAAAGTGATAAATAAGACCAAACGGACTTAAAAATGAAAAAGTTATACATAGAACCAACGGCGGGTCTTGCTAATCGAATGAGGGGTATAACCTCCGCTTTAACAGTAAAGCAGCGTACAAAATGTGATGTTTTTTGCATTTGGATCCCCTATTCCGGATTGAATTCAGAATTTGAAGATTTATTTGAGCCTATTAATGGATTAAAAATTTACAAGGAAAAAATATTTGGAAATATTGCATCCTCCTTTCGTCCGAAGATTTATCGGGGAATACCCGTAAAGATCAGAAATAAGTTTTATCATAATCTGGACTTGGTCATAAATAATCATGATTTCAATAATTATTTTATTCCTAACGAAATAAAAATGTTTGATTTTATAAAAAGGTATAAAAATGTCTATATTGAAACCTGCCACGAATTCGATAGAAATGGGATAAATTTTTTCAAGGAATTCATTCCTGTGAAAGCGATTCAGGACAAAATAAACGCAATAGTTTCTTCTTTCACAAGTGAATCCGTAATAGGGGTTCATATAAGAAGAGGTGACCATAAAAAAGCAATGCAAAACAGCCCCGTAAGCCTTTTTTATGAGGCTATTGAAAAAGAAATATCAAAAAATGAAAAAGTTAAATTTTTTCTAGCGACAGATGATGTGGAAATTGAGAAAAGTTTAAAGGAAAAATATCCGAAAAAAATAATAGTATCCGTAAAAGTTTTAGACAGAAACTCAAAGCAGGGGATTCAGGATGCCGTTGTAGATATGTTTTGCTTAGCCAATACCCAAAAAATTTATGGTTCCTATTGGTCTTCTTACTCAGAGACTGCGGCAAAAATTTATAATAAAGAATTAATTATTTTACAGGATAACAGGTAATGCGGACAAAATCACTGCATGTTCTTTTTAAGCCTTTTTTGGGAGAGTTAATTTTTCCATAGAAAATAATACCTGTAAGGAAAAAAGAAAGGAACGAATTCAATATTTTTGATTGTACTAAAAATGGAGTACCTACACGCCTTTCAACATGTTTTTTGAACCGATATGGAATCTATCCTAAAAATAAACGGTTCATATGCTAAATTTAGTTAAACTTATTCCGCAATAATTATTTTTTTCATACTTTAGTTAAAAATTTTTATGAAAAGAATAGCATTATCACTAACCGTTATAAGTTTATTTTTATTCACTTCCTGTAAAGATAATAAAAAGACTTTTGAGAACCCGGAAGCAGCCAGTGTTGCCGCTATTTCAAAAGAAGTGCCCGTATTTAGCGATCCTGATGTACAGAAATATGTAGAAGAATACGATGCATATGTAAAAGAATTGGTTGCTGCCGCTGCCGATAAAGATTTGGTTAAATTGACTTTCTTATCACAAAAGAGTCAGGAATGGACGGAAAGGTCTGTAGAGATTAATCAAAAATTAGCTTCCAATCCGGAAGATATGAAGAAATTCCACGACTATGTCGGCAGGTTATCCCAAGAAGTAAGCAAAGCAATGTCCGCCCAATAAAAACACGTCCGAAAGAATTTTCTACTTTGATTTAACCTCTGTTTCTGTACCCTTTATAAAGTCCTCCTCGTGGACGGGTCATTACACTGCAAAACTTTCTCCACATCCACAGGTTCTCTGAGCATTAGGATTGTTAAATACAAACCCTTTACCATTTAATCCTCCGGAATATTCCAATGTAGTTCCTACCAGATAAAGAAAGGACTTTTTATCAACCAAGATCTTAATTCCGTTGTCTTCAAATAATTTATCTTCCGGTTTTTGGTCACGATCAAAACTTAATTTATACGACAGTCCTGAACAACCGCCGCTTTCTACTCCTACCCTGACAAAATCCTTTGAATAGTCAAAACCATCGTCTTTCATCAACTCAATGATTTTCTTTCCTGCTTCCTGAGATATTTTTATCATGTTTTTTTAATACTTAGAATCAATTATGTATACAAAAATACAAAGAATATACCATTAAAATTTCGTGTTTGCATCGAAAATTCCGATAAGCCTATTACTTGAAATTTTCATCCAGCCAATCTCCGATAATTTTTAAATTCTCCTCGGGAGCTTCCAGCGCTCCCATATGACCTGTAGGCAAATTATAAAAAGAAATATTTTCAATTCCCTCAAGGGTTCTTTCCAACTCATCCGCTTTTTTAACCGTATTGTCATATTTTCCCGTGATCACCAGCACAGGCTTGCCAAGATTTCTCACCACATCTGTCCTGTCCTGCCGAAGCCTCATCCCTTTTAAGGCTGCCGAAATACCTGTTAACGAAGCATGTTTTGCCCAAGAGATCGCTTTTTTAATCTCTAATTGTAATTTAGGCAGATTTTCCTGCGCGAATAAATTGGGGATAGACAACCTGAAGAATTCTTTAGGATTCTTTACGACCACCTCTGCTGCTTTCAGTCGTTGTTCTTTTTTTGCGTCATCATCGGGTAATGTAGTGGAGTAAAACAATCCCAATCCCAGTACCTTATATTTGTATCTGTCGGCAAAGGCCAATGCGACATAGCCTCCCATCGAATGCCCTATAACAACAACTTCTTCTATTTTTAAATATTCTAAAACTTCATTTACTCCTTCTGCCATATCTTCCATTCTGTTGACCTCCTTTGTTTTTTTGGAAGACCTTCCATGTCCGGGTAGATCTACGACTATTACCCGGTATTTCTTTGATAACCTGTTCTGAAAGTATCTCCACATCCTCGAATTTTCCAGAAACCCGTGGAGAAATACTACCCCTTTTCCTTTTCCCTTATCTCTGTAGTATAACATGTATTCTTTATTACGTACAAAATTACAACTTTTTCAGTTTTATTTTTAAATCTCAGCCTTTTTATACCGCCTTTGTCCGAAAATAATTATTTAGTCTGATCGGGTTAATTTGCAGAATTCCCGCCATGTACATAATAAAATTTCGTTATTTTCGTTATTAATTATTTAAACAAAGCCTTTTGGCGTTGTTTTTGATGCTTTTAGAATAACCAATATCAAAAATAGTAAATATGAAAGTACTTAAATTCGCACTTCTATCCTCTATCGGATTCCTATCGGTTTCTTGTATCAGCAGGAAAGAATTTGAGCAGGCAAAAGCCAATTATGAGTCATGTCTGGAAAGGAATATAGATAAAGACAAAACGATTACTTCCTTACAAGAAAGAAACAAATCACTTGAAGAACAGTTGAACCTGATAAAAAAACAAAGTGAAGTGTTACAACAAAATTTGGCGGATTGTATGGCTACAGGTAAATCCGGATCTGTAAACATAGAAAAACTTATCGGAGAAATTAACGCTTCTAATGCCTACATCAAACGTCTGACAGAAGCTCGTGCTAAGAACGACTCCCTGAATCTGGCGTTATCCAATAAACTAAAACGTTCGCTGGACGATCTTAACGACAGCGATGTTAATGTACAGGTTCAGAAAGGCGTTGTTTTCATTTCATTATCCGACAAAATGTTGTATAAATCAGGAAGTTACGAAGTATTGCCAACCGCAGAAAATGTGCTGGAAAAGGTGGCGAAGATTATTAACGACTATAAGGATTACGACATTCAGGTGCAAGGGTACACAGATACCGATCAATTCAAAAGTTCCGCAGGACTTATACGGGACAACTGGGATCTAAGTGTAATGAGAGCCACCTCAGTGGTTAAATTATTACAAACCAAATTTGACGTAGATCCTGCCAGAATATTGGCCGGCGGACACGGAGAGTATCAGCCTAAAGTGCCTAATACCTCTCCTGCAAACAAGGCGATTAACAGAAGAACGGAAATTGTTATCCTTCCTAAGTTAGATCAGTTCATGCAATTGATGGATCAGAAGATAAATAACTAAATAACGATTTTCTCAGGAAAAAATAAAAAAGCTTCGTAGGGAGCTTTTTTATTTTTGGCAAAACATATCAACATACTTTTGTCTCTCAAAATAATTTTTTATTTTTGTATAGAATTAAAACCTAAACATGGAAATAGCAGGAAGAATCAAACTAATATCTGATATTCAGACATTTGATAGCGGATTTAGAAAAAGGGAAGTTGTCATTACAACAGAAGAACAATATCCCCAACATATTTTGGTTGAATTATTAGGAGATCGGGTGGATATTATCAATCCTTTTGCCGTAGGAGATAATGTCCGGGTATCTATCAATATAAGAGGAAGAGAATGGGTAAACCCTCAGGGAGAAACCAAATATTTCAATAGTATTGCAGGTTGGAGAATAGAAAAGCTGGTACCTGTTTCTCCGGGACAGGAAAGTTCTGTGAACCAACAAACACCCAATGTAGTTCCTGCTCCTTCTGCAACGCCTCCCGCACAGGAAGACGAAGAAGACGATCTGCCGTTCTAAATGGAGGAGCGGCGAAATTAACGATACCCAATATATATCTGTATCTTAGGATCATTCCCATAAATATAAAAACATAAAAGCGCTTTGAAAAGGCGCTTTCCTTTTTACGTATGATCTGGCTGACAAACGAAATAAAATTTCCGGATATTTCAGAAGCTGACAAGAACGGGCTGCTTGCCATAGGAGGAGACTTATCCCCGGAGCGATTGCTTCTGTCCTATAGATCCGGGATATTTCCCTGGTATAATTCCGGAGAGATCATACAATGGTGGTCTCCCGATCCCAGATTTGTACTTTTTCCTTCCGATCTGAAAATATCAAAATCCACACGGAAGATCCTAAACAAAAAGTTATTTCATTTTACGGAAGATCAATGCTTCAGGGAAGTAATCCTTCAATGTTCCGCCATACAAAGACCGGGGCAGGAGGGGACCTGGATCACGCATGAAATGATAGATGCTTATTGTGCTTTACATGAAAAAAAACTAGCTAAAAGCGTAGAGGTCTGGAAAGATGGGGAATTAGTCGGCGGTTTTTACGGAATAGACCTAAAAAGTATTTTCTGCGGAGAAAGTATGTTTTCTAAGGTAAGTAATGCCTCCAAATGCGGATTTACCTATTTCGTGAAAAAATATTCCTATAAATATAAACTCATAGATTGCCAGATCTATAGTTCCTATCTGGAACAATTAGGGGCTGTCGGGATTTCCCGGGAAAAATTCAAGGAGTTTTTAACCCAAAATGTCCCGTAAAAGCAGCTGCCTTATAGTGTCCCGCTGCGGGTATCAAGATGCCGCCTTTCAGGCGGATTGATAACGAAAAAAATATTACGGATTAATCCATCAAAAACAGGTATTTTAATAAATTAAAATGCTTAGAGCCTGTTTAAATTTTATTCAACTATTTATTTTTAGGTTCTAATTATATTTTGCATTCTTTTTAAGCTCTTTTGAGCGTCTTTTTCACTTTTTCTTTTTGATTTAGCCCGCTAAA
>JAISMV010000011.1 GCA_031276535.1 Flavobacteriaceae bacterium | reverse complement strand
TTCAGATGGAAGTAAAGATACAATTGTTACCAATCATACGTATAACCAAGGTCAGATAGAATGGTTTAAAGCAGGTTCAGCACTGAATCTGATCAAACAAAAAGAAGTGGTAAAGTAAAGAAAATCAATTTTCTGAGTTAAAACATTAAAGGTTGTCTGTTTATTCAGGCAGCCTTTGATGTTTTTTATCAATATGGGAAATTTATTTCCAGACGATGTCAGAATACCCTATATCATAAAGATACGAGAAAAATTCCTTTTTTCCAAATGTTCTTTGTTCGATTTTTAATGGTCTATGGTATTATTCGGGTCTCAGAGCGTCTATGGGTTTAATCTGTACGGCTCTTTGTGCCGGAATGAGTCCGATGGATAATCCTAAGCTTATCATTAAACACAGAGCCATCAATATATTCCAAGGGCTTACTGTAGGATTATAGAAAGGAATTTCAGGACGTTCATATGCGACAGAACTGACGAATATTAACATAAGAATTCCGCCAATAAATCCTAACATCCCTGAAAAAATAGTTAAAAAAGCACTCTCTGTGAGTACCTGAGCCCTTATTTCGCTGGGTTTTGCTCCTAAGGCTCTTCGTATTCCTATTTCCAGAGTTCGTTCTTTAACCGTGATCAACAGTATGTTGGAAATAGCGATAACTCCTGCCAGTATGGTCAGCCCTCCGACGATCCAGGTTAAAATCTGCAATCCTTTCAGGAAGTTGATTATCTTTTTGTAATCTTCGGCAAAGTTCCATGCACCAAAAGCTCTTTCATCTGTGGGGGATACGTCGTACCGTCTTTTTAGCGCTATTTTCACTTTTTTTTCAATCTCTCTTACATTGTACTGAGGTTTTATGGAGATGACCATCCATCCGATTCTATTTCCTCTATTGTATAAAGTCTGGTAGGTATTGAAAGGGGTATATATCACATCTTCTTTTATAATTCCGGAACTGGTGGGATTTCGGCATACTCCTACCACCTGAAAGTATATTCCGTTGATTTTAATGTATTCTCCTATAGGGTTTTCACCTTCTTTAAAAAGTTGTTCCGCTACTTCTTTTCCGATGACAACTACCTTTTTGTTTTCCGAAATGTCATTTTCGTTAAGTAATCGTCCTTTGATTACCTCCTTTTTTTCAAGTTGAGTAAGTACCGGATAGTCTCCGAAAATACTGAAGTATTTGGTAACGTTATTTCTTGTAACATTTCCCTGTTCGGCTCCGCTGGAACTTCTGGGAACTATGAAGTCTATTTCGGGAATTAGTTTTTTCAGGTATTCGATATCGTCCATATGAAGATCCAGTTTTCTTCCTCTGGAAAATCCTTTGTAATTCTCACTTGTATTGCTGCCCCATAGGAAGATACTGTTGGTGGCAAAACCATCGAAAATTTTATTGAATCCGTTTTCCGCCCCTTTTGCGGCGCCTAAAAGAAAAACATAGAGAAACATACCCCAGGCTACTCCGATCATAGTTAAAGCAGTTCGGAGCTTGTTTTTGCTGAGAGTATGATAAACCTCATCCCATGTTTCTCTATTAAAAATAGTCATGAATTCTTTCTTTAATTTTGTTACTCTGTATTTAATGCATCAATAGGTTTAATTTTGGCTGCTTGTCTGGAAGGAATAAATCCGGCAATGATACCAAATGTAATTAAAGATATGGCGGAATAAATAATCAGGTTCCAACTTACGGAAGGGTCAACAATGAAAAGTTCAGTAAAACTGTCTTTAATCAGATGTAATGTTGTTGTTCCTAAGGAAACTCCTAAAATACCGGATATGGACGTGATAAAAATGGATTCTTGCAGGATGAGCCATACGATATTGGAAGGGCGGGCGCCTAATGCTTTTCTGATGCCTATCTCTTTTGTTCTTTCTTTAACCGTGTAAACCATAATGTTGCTGATTCCGATAATTCCTGCCGTGATGGTACCGGATCCTATGAACATGATGAAAAAAGATATTACGTCTAAATAGGCAAAAATATTTTTCATAGTTTCCGCACTGTTTCTTACAAATAACGCGGTCTTATCGGAAGATGAAATTTTCAGCCGGGATCGTAAATCCTTTTCAATATCTTTTCCAAGCTTTATAGCCTGATTAGGCTTCATGGTAGGAATGTACGTTACATTGATCTGATTTACGGTATCTGAATTTTTTTTAATGGATTGTATGGCAGTTATGGGAATGTAGATTATTCGCTCTTCATTATCTCCTTTTTTGCTCTGAAATACTCCGATGACTTTATAATTAATTTTTCCGACAGTGAGGTATTGACCGATCGCACTTTTATTTTTAAACAAGTCTTTTTCAACCAGACGACCTATGGCAGCAAATTTGAATTTGTTATCCATGTCCTGTTTAGTTATAAATCGTCCGGACGTAATAATTATTTTTTCAATATGTTGCTTTTCGGGATAGGTTGCCTGTACGGAATAGAGCCCCGATTCTGTTTTATAGGATACGTTTTCCGTTTGGGAAATGGTTGCGGTTTTATATACTAGTACGTCATCGTATTTTTCTTTAATAAAATTTATGTCTTTGTTTTTCAGAACGCTGGTTCTGTTTGATTGTAAACCTAAATAAATTTCTGTGGCTCTTCCCGGAATAAAACTGATTTGATTTTCGGCATCATGAATAAATATTCTTGTAAATCCGTTTTTTAAGCCGTTGCCTAATCCGAAAAGCATGATGAAAATGAATAGACCTAAAGTAATAGTAAAACCGGAAAGAAAAGTTCTCAGCTTATTTTGTTTAATAGAAATAAATATTTCCTGCCAGTGATCTATATTAAACATGTTGTAATAAAAACAGATTATATTAAATTAATGCCTATTTTGTCGAATAAATTCATCGCGTTCTATAATTCCGTCTTTTAGATAAACAATTCTTTTGCATTGTTTGGCGACATCAAGTTCGTGGGTAACCATTAGAATGGTTTTTCCTTCATCGTTTATTTCCTGTAGAAATTTTATTACCTCAAGCGTAGTTTGACTATCTAAAGCTCCGGTAGGTTCGTCAGCCAGTATTACCTTCGGATAAGTAACCAAAGCACGGGCAATGGCCACTCGTTGTTTTTGTCCTCCGGATAATTCGTTGGGCATATGAGTCGCCCAATTTTCAAGTCCTACTTTTTTGAGGAAGTCCATTGCTCTTTCGTTTCGTTTTGTCCGTTTAATTTTTTGGTAATACAGAGGAAGAGCTACATTTTCCATAGCGTTTTTAAATCCGATAAGATTAAAAGATTGAAAAACAAAACCTAAAAATCGGTTTCTATAATTTGCCGCTTTCGATTCGTTTAAATCTTTTCCTATTTGTACCCCGTCTAAAAAATATTCTCCGGAATCGGCATAATCTAAGATACCTAAAATATTTAATAAGGTTGACTTTCCTGAGCCCGAAGAACCCATTATGGCAACCATTTCTCCTTCTTTTATCTCTAAATCAATTCCTTTTAACACATGTAATTTATTCTGCCCCGTGTCATAATACTTGTGAATGTTTTTTAATGAAATCATATTTGTCGATCATCTATCTTGCTATACATTTGTATAAAATAAGTTTTATTTGTTACATTTAATGCCAAATATATAGAATTTAATTAAAAGAGAGATAGGTTAATTCAATTTAAATGGAAAATTGCTAAATTTTTATTGTAATTTACTGATAATTAGCATTTATGTTTTGTTTTTACAAAGACGTTTTTGTGTTTCGGGGAATGATAAGTTATTAGGATATATGATCTTGTATGTGTTTTTTACCAAAAAACACAAATGTAAATAATTTATCTTTAAAGCTATATTTATATGGAAAATATATAAAGGTATACTCTGTCAATAATATTGTATACGATAATGAGTAAATCCGAAAGAATATTTTTTTTAAGCAAAAAGTAAAATTATTTTTGTGAGTTTCATGGAAATTTAAGAGTAAGCCGTAATTTAGCAGTCTATGATATTAGTTACAGGAGGTACGGGTTTGGTAGGTAGTTATGTATTATTACAACTTACAAGAAAAAAAAGGCAGGTAAGGGCTTTAATCAGAGGTAATTCCCCAAAAAAAGAGGTATATGATCTATTTCGGTTATACGAACCCCGGGAATATCAACGATTATATGATTCCATACAGTGGACAGAAGGAGACATCTTGGATATTTTTTCTTTGGAACAGGCTTTTGCAGGTATTTCTCAGGTATATCATATAGCAGGAAAAGTCTCTTTTGAGGAAAGAGAAGCCCGGCAGTTGTATAAAATTAATGTAGAAGGAACAAAAAATATAGTTAATATATCCATTGAGAAAGCAATAGAAAAATTTTGTTTTATAAGTTCCATAGCTACTTTGGATCTGCAATTAAATCAGTCCGTTATAACGGAAAAATCCGAATGGAATTTTAAGGCGGTTCATTCTTCGTATGCTTATTCCAAATACGGAGCGGAGATGGAAGTATGGAGAGGTTCTCAGGAAGGGCTGAAAGTGGTTGTGGTGCATCCCGGAGTTGTTTTAGGTTCGGGTAACTGGGAAAGAAGCAGCGGACTTTTGTACGATCTTACAGTAAGGAACAGAGCTTTTTATCCTTCCGGAACCACAGGATACGTAGATGCCGAAGATGTTGCGGAGATCTGCACCCGGCTTATGGATGATGATTCCATTGTAAATGAAAGGTATATCCTGATCAGTGAAAATGTTTCTTATGAAAGGACTATCCAATTTCTGAGGAAAATTTTCAACAAAGCGCCCGCTAAAAAAATACCGGATTCTTGGTTGGAAAAAATAGCGTTTTTATCACGTATTTTTCCTGTAAACAGAAAGATAAGCAAAGCGGTGACATACACTTTGAAGGGAAAATCCGAATATTCCGGGGACAAAGTGAAGGAAGTCTTGGAATATACCTTTATTCCGGTGGAAGAATCATTAAAATTCCATGCCAATAATTATTTACGATATAAACAGATAAAAAATGACTGAGAAAGAATTTATTTCCAACCATTCGTACGCCGAAAAAGAAACGGGAGAGGTGAGGGCAAAATGTAGTTCTAACATAGCTTTGATTAAATACTGGGGAAAATATAACCCGCAGCTTCCGGCTAATTCTTCCATTAGTTATACCCTGACGGACAGTTTCACGGAAACGGTTTTGAAATTTGAGAAATCGGAAAAACTGTCGGTAAAAGTATATTTGGAAGATGTTTTTCAGGAAAAATTTTCTCATAGAATAGAAGAATATTTTCGATCAATAAAAGCTTATGTACCATTTATAGACCAATATAGTTATATCATTCATACACGAAACACTTTCCCACATAGCAGCGGCATAGCCTCTTCCGCCTCAGGATTCGGGGCGGTTGCCCAATGTTTAATGGATATGAGCGGATTATTGGGAGAGGAAAACACGGAGGAATACAAACTTACCAAGGCTTCCTTTTTGGCGAGATTAGGTTCGGGAAGCGCCTGTCGGTCTCTCTATAAAGGTTTGGTAGTCTGGGGAAAACACTTGGAAATACCCGGAAGTTCCGATCTATATGCGATACCTTTTCCATTTGAGGTGTCTCCCGTATTTAAAAAAATGCAGGATACCATATTATTGATTCATGAAGGTCGGAAGGAGATGAGCAGTACGGTAGGACATGAATTGATGAAAAACCACCCGTATGCCGAAGCTCGTTTTGCCGAGGCGCATAAAAATTTATCGGATCTCTCAAAAATTTTACAAAACGGAGATTTGGAATCTTTCGGGCGAATAGTGGAACATGAAGCATTGACCCTCCATGCAATGATTATGACCTCAAATCCCGCTTTTATTTTAATGAAGCCGGCTACTCTGGCCGTGATAGATAAATTGTGGAAGTTCAGAAAAGAAACCCGGACACATCTATATTTCACCTTAGATGCAGGGGCTAACATACATTTATTATATCCTGAAGAAGAAAAAGGGTTGATCCTCAATTTTATAAAGAATGATTTGTTGAAATATACGGAGAATGGAAACTCAATTCAGGATAAAGCCCTGTTTTAAATAGAACTCATTTAAACTTTTACAAAATCAGAGCAAAGGCTGAATAATACCAATTCAGCCGGAAAATGCTCAGGTTTATCAAACCCTATAGCGGATATTTAAACTGTTAATACGGACAAAACAGTTAAAGAATATCAACTGTATCGAATCTGCCGGAAAACTCCTTTGATTTTTAGGAATAAAAGTAATATATAAATTTCAAATTCGTTTTTTGTTAATCTTACATAACGAGCAATTCTCCTGTTTTCCTCGCTGGCTCACCCAAAATTGATTTGAAATAAATTTAGCAATTCTTGACTTGTCTCCCTTTAGGTTTTCGCAATTATAAGTTATTGATTATTAGTGTTTATATTTTATATTTTTATGAATTTATCGCATTAAATTGTAATTCTTTAATTACTTTTTCTTTTTTAAGTTTAAATCACCTCATAATCGGATAAAAAATAGTATAAAAATCATAAAAATGGATGGGGAAAAGGAATCCTTTATTGAAAAAAAAAGAAAATTGTTTGTATGTATTAAATATAATATTACATTTGTACTACTTTAAGATAGATGGTCATAAAAAATTAAAAGATCATGAATAAAGAAGAATTAATCAGTAATATTGTGAGATTTGGATGTTTCTAAATGAAACGAAATTAAGATAAAAATGCTAAATCTTTTTTTTGCGTTTCATAATTTTTAAATGTTAAATTATACGAATAACGACAATAACAAATAATAACAATATATAAAAATTAATTTTACATGATCTTATGGTGTTAGTTACAGGAGGTACAGGTCTAGTAGGTAGTTATGTATTATTACAACTTACTAGGAAGAAAAAGCAAGTCAAAGCTTTAGTCTTGGGTAATGCTTCTAAAGAAGAAGAAAAAGCGGAAGTATATAGATTGTTCAAAATTTATGAACCCGAAGAATATCAACAATTGTATGATTCCATACAATGGGTGGAAGGAAATCTTTTAGATGTTTCTTCTTTGGAACAGGCCTTTACGGGTGTTTCTCAGGTATATCACATAGCAGGAATGACTACCTTTGATGAAAGAGAATCCAGTTTGCAGTACAAAGTTAATGTAGAAGGAACAAAAAACATGCTGAATTTATCTTTTGAAAGGAAGATAGAAAAGTTTTGTTTTATGAGTTCCGTAGCCACTTTGGATCTGTTGCCCAAACAATCTTTTATAACGGAAGAATCCAAATGGAATCCTAAAGCCATTCATTCTTCGTACGACAGTACCAAGCATGAAGCGGAGACGGAAGTATGGAAAGCTTCTGAAAAAGGATTGAAAGTGATCGTAGCACATCCCGGAGTTGTTTTAGGTTCAAGTAATTGGGAGAAAAACGGTGGGCTTTTATATAAGTTGTCGTTGAGGGAAAAAGCTTTTTACACATCCGGAATGGCGGCGTATATAGACGCTGAAGATGTTGCGGAAATCTGCATACGGCTTATGGAGGACAGCTCTATTGTGAATGAAAGATTTATCCTGATAAATGAAAATATGCCTTTTGAAAAAATAGTTCAGTTTCTGAGAAAATTTTATGATAAGCCTCTGGCTAAAAAAATACCGGACATCTGGTTGGGAAAATTGTCATTTTTGTCACGAATTTTTGCTCGGATTGCAAATAAACAGGTGGTGAGTAAGGCTGAAATGAACACATTGATATTGAAAGATAAATATTCCAATGAGAAAATAAAGAAAACCTTGAAATATACCTTTATTCCGATAGAAGAAACATTAAAATTTCATGCCAGCAACTATCTGCAATACGAACAGGGAAAAAATAACTAAAAAGTTCTGGTTTTAAGAGCCTGTTTAAATTTTATTGCGATTATATTTTATTGCTATTTTTGAGATGAATTTTTTGCTTTTTATTTGAAGATTTAGCGGGCTAAATCAAGAAGAAAAAGTGAAAAAGACGCTCAAAAGAGCTTAAAAAGAATGCAAAATATAATTAGAACCTAAAAATAATATTTGAATAAAATTTAAACAGACTCTTAAATAAAATAATAAGAATTTAAATAGAATAATAAGAATTTAAGCCAATGGATCCGATTTATTTATTGATTACAGGAGTTATTTTTGTAGTGAGCATGATTGTTCAGGGACAATTAAAGTCCAAATTTGAAAAATATTCTCAAACGCGTTTGTCCAATGGGATGAGTGGAAAGGAGATCGCAGAAAAGATGCTTGCGGATAACGGCATTACGGATGTTCGGGTAATTTCCACTCCGGGAATGTTGACAGACCATTATAATCCGGTGAATAAGACCGTTAATCTTTCGGAAGGAGTATACAACCAGCGGTCTACCGCAGCAGCAGCAGTCGCCGCCCATGAGTGCGGACATGCCGTTCAGCATGCAGTAGGATATTCCATGCTTCAGCTGCGTTCTAAATTAGTTCCGGTAGTAAGTATCAGTTCTAATCTTTTACAATGGGTTTTACTGGCGGGAATAGCAATTATGGCTTTTTCGGGAAATACGATCGTATTGGGAATAGGAATAGGGTTGTTTGCAATAACCACTCTTTTTGCTTTTATTACCTTACCGGTAGAATACGATGCCAGCAACAGGGCTTTAGCATGGCTGGAAAACAACCGCATAGTGCAGTCCAATGAATACGGAGAATGTAAAGATGCCTTAAAATGGGCGGCGAGAACTTATTTAGTAGCGGCTTTAGGTTCTTTGGCGCAGCTGTTGTATTTTTTAATGATCTTACTGGGAAACAGAAAAAATGACTAATTATTTATAAATGAATCCTATTAACCCTATTTACTACGGAAAAAACGGAATTAAGGAAATAAATAACTTTATAAAAAAAAACAAACCCTCTAAAATAGTTTTTTTAGTCGATGAGAATACCCATGAGTTCTGTTATCCTCAGATTATTTCGGATATTGAAACCGATACGGAAATAGAGATCTTGGAAATAGAACCGGGTGAGGAAAATAAGAACTTATATGTTTGCATTAACTTGTGGGAAGCATTAACGGAACTCAAGATTGACAGGAAAGGATTGCTAATAAATATAGGAGGGGGAGTTTTGACGGATATGGGAGGATTCCTTGCCAGCTGTTACAAAAGGGGAATTGATTTTATTAACATTCCGACTACCCTTCTAGCCATGGTAGACGCTTCCATAGGAGGAAAAACAGGGGTGGATCTGGGAAGTCACAAAAACCAGATAGGAGCGTTCTCTTTACCTCAAATGGTAGCGGTAGATACCGGTTTTCTCAGTACACTTCCTCAGGAACAAATATTAAGCGGATTTGCGGAGATCATAAAACATGGATTGATTGCAGATAAAGAATACTGGAAAGAGATAATCTCATTAAAAGAAATACAAACAGAAGATCTGGAGAAATTAATTAAAACCAGCATTGAGATTAAAAAGCAGGTGGTATCTCAGGACTTTACGGAAGGAGGGTTGCGTAAGATTTTAAATTTCGGACACACCATAGGACACGCCATAGAGAGCTTTTTTCTGGAAAACAAGAATCCTGTTTTGCATGGTGAAGGAGTGGCAATGGGGATGATAACCGAAAGTTATATATCCGTGAAAAAGGGGTTACTTTCCCATCGGGAGTATGAAGAGGTTAAAGAATATATCTCCTCATTATACCCGAAATTGGACTTGAAAAAAGAAGATTTTGAGGATATTTTCACATTCATGCAGAATGACAAGAAGAACACAAACAATGAAATTAAATTTGTTTTGCTGGAAAATATCGGAAAGGCAGCATATGACATATCGGTTGACAAAGATTTAATAAAAGAAGCTTTGTATATGTATATTGATAGTTAAAGAAAAGCGTCTGAATAAAATGTTGATAGTAAGTATATTGAACGTATTTATCATCCGGCGGGAAACAAATTTTACGGCTTTTCAATACTTTTTTCTTAAAAATTTCGTTACGATTGCTCTTATTTTTTGCACAGACAGAAAATAGTTGTATATTTGCACCCGTAAACAACGCGGGATGGAGCAGTAGGTAGCTCGTCGGGCTCATAACCCGAAGGTCACAGGTTCGAGTCCTGTTCCCGCTACTAAATCCGAAAGCTAATTATTTATAGGTTAAATGGTTAGCTTTTTTGTTTTTTTTCAAAAGTTTTCCGAACAACTTTATTCGTACTTGTTTAACCTGAGTTTAGGGCGGGCGTAAAAATCCATAATAATTGAATATAACAATTCGATTGATAGTGAAAAAGTGTCTTTAAGTAAGAAGACACTATACTATAAAGATACGGATTTTTTTTACCAAATATTTTTCCTGATTTCCCCTCGTTTCTTTTAACCGATAAATTCGATCTCAGGTTAAAAATCAAACGCATTCCCACAAATGATTACGTGAATGTTTTAATAAAAATCGAACGAAATAACTCTAAATAAGATAATTTTGGGTTTAATGTCAGCAGTTTTTAAAACTGGAAAGTGGTTAAATCAATTTTCAGCAATGAAGCTGATCGCTGTTCAGATTTGTAGGTTTCCAAGTATTCTTTGATTTCAGATTTAGGAACATTGTCTTTTCCACCTTTGCCCACTTTGCTGAAAATATTTAGAAATACAACCAAATTAGTTCTCTTAGTGATAAAGTAAATTACCCGAAATCCTGCACTTTTACCCTTGTTCTGTGAAGAATTGGGAACACGTAATTTGATGATTTTGGCAATACCGGAATCAGAGAGTGTATAATTTTTTTCAAATGCTTCATCAAAAGTTACACCTTTGGCACTTTCAACCAAATCTGTTTCAACATTGGGATAGACTTTTTTAATAAAGGATAAAGAACCTGCAAAGGTAGAAATAGCATGAGTGCTGCATTCCATAATTTACTATAATTCTTTTAGTAAATAAGTTAAAGAATTATCTTCACTTAACACATACTCATTAATGTCATTGATATACTCAATAATTTGGTTATCTTCATCAATAAGTAAGTCAATGCTACTTTTATAAGACTTCTGATTCAAAGTATTTTTTTGCAGATTGTCAATCAGCAAAGACAAAGAACTGTGCAATGAATGCAGATTGAACTTAATGAGTTCCGCTTCTTCTATACTTTGAGGAAAGTTTTTTTCAATTAAATCATTTAGTACGGCAAGAGCAGAAACCAATAAATTCAGTTGTTTAGTATTTTCAGAGATAATATCCAAATGGGTATCAGAACCCAACCTGATAATTTCAGAATAGTTTCTGTTGAATTTTTCGCTTAAATCATAGGTAGATTTAAACTTGTTACGGATATTTCTTGATTGTATCTTAGTCATTGTAAACAATGTATTACAATTACAAAGATAATAAAAAATTGATTTTCAATAAGAGCCTGTTTAAATTTTATTCAACTATTTATTTTTAGGTTCTAATTATATTTTGCATTCTTTTTAAGCTCTTTTGAGCGTCTTTTTCACTTTTTCTTCTTGATTTAGCCCGCTAAATCTTCAAATAAAAAGCAAAAAATCCATCGCAAAAATAGCAATAAAATATAATCGCAATAAAATTTAAACAGGCTCTTATGTTTTAAAAATATGTATCTGATCTTTTATCGTAGTGACGTTCCGCTTTTTTATCGCTGCTTCGGGGAAATTATTTTAGTAACCCTTCAAATTCGGAACTTTATAGCTTCCTTACCACAGGAAGTATTTCATTCCCGGAAAGGGCATATCGTTTCAGTTCTTCTTTGGACAGGACTTCATAATACTTAACCTGCTCTACTTTAAACCCCGCCTTCTCCAACCGGTCAAAATAATCCAACCCATACCAGCGGACATGGTCATACTGTCCGAAATGTTTTTTGCGTTCTTCTTTATCTGTTATGGAAAAATCCTCGTATGTCTTTTCCCGATCATATTTCATCGGAACCTGAAAGATTCCCCATCCGCCGGGTTTCATCACCCTGTATAATTCAGACATTGCCCGGGAATCGTCTTCTATATGCTCCAATACATGATTACAAAAAATCACGTCATATTCATCGTCTTTAAAAGGTAAATCCAAAATATCCGCTTTCACGTCCACTATGGGGGAATATAGATCGGCGGTAGTATAATCCAGATTCTTCAACGTTTTAAATCTTTTCAGAAAACACTGTTCGGGCGCAATGCTCAGCACGCGCAAGGGTACTGTAAAGAAATCGGTATCTCGTTGCAGATACAGCCACATCAACCGGTGTCTTTCCAAAGAAAGAGTTCCCGGAGCTAAGGCGTTTTCCCTGATCTTACCGTATCCATATGGGAGAAATTTCCGGTAAGATTTCCCATCAATGGGATCCGTGAATTTATTTCCTCTGTAAAAAATTGAAATTACAGGGGCAAAAGCATAGCTGAGTTTAATTAACAGTGGACGAGGTAATAGATTTAAAAGAAATTTAAACAGTTTTTTCATTAAAAATTAAGACTATAGGGGCTGATATAAAAATTCTTCTTCTTCATCGGAAGAAATTCCCTGCGCTTCATAAATATATTTAAAGGTAGACAACAACCGAGGCTGACCGTCTACTACGGCGACATCATGTTCAAAGTGACAGGATGGTTGATTATCCCGGGTGGTTACCGTCCAACCATCATTATGAAATTTTACTCTATCTGTACCTAAATTAATCATGGGCTCTATAGCAATAACCAATCCTTCTTCTATTCTGACACCACTTCCTTTTTTCCCATAATTCGGAACCTGAGGGTCTTCATGCATATCCCTGCCCAGTCCATGTCCTACCAGTTCTTTCACTACTCCATACCCGGCATTTTCACATATCAATTGTATGGCAAAGCTTATATCTCCTATTTTGTTTCCTGCTTTGCATTTTTTTATCCCCGCATATAAGCTTCGTTTGGTTATTTCCATCATTTTTTGCACTTCCGGGGATATTTCTCCTACGGCAAACGTATACGCCTGATCTCCATAAAACCCGTTTTTTAGCGCTCCACAATCTATGGAAATAATATCTCCTTCTTTTAAGGGTTTATTATTGGGAATTCCATGTACTACCTGTTCGTTGGGAGACATGCAAAGTGTGTTGGGAAAATCATACATTCCTAAAAAACCGGGAATTGCTTCATGGTCTCTTATAAATTCTTCCGCCAGTTTATCCAGATATAAAGAGGTCACTCCGGGTTTCACCTCTTTCACCAACATACCCAAAGTTTTAGAAACCAACTGAGCGCTTTCATACATCAGGTTGATTTCTTCTTTTGTTTTTAATTTTACCATGATTTAAAAAGTCCTGAAAAGAATCCTTTTTTCTTGTTTTTACGTTTCTTTTTTGAATAAGCTAATACTTGTCTTCCTTCAACCCCAAACTCAATTTTCTCTCGTATAATTTCATATACTTCTCCCCATCCCGGGAAACCTCCCAAATTACGATCGTCAATAAAATAATCTGCATGAATTTTTCTGCTTTGGGATTTTTCTTCAAAGATCTCTCCTTCAAAACTTGAATTAACGGCATAAAATTCAATTCCGTTTTTTCTGCAAAATTCTATTGCCTCCTGCAACCGTTCCCCGTGTCTATACGTCCAAAGTATTAAACGAAAGCCTTTTTGCTGGAGTTTTTTCATAGCATCAAAAGCAAAAAGCATAGGCTTTCCTATTTCAGGATATTTATCTTCTACAATAGTTCCATCAAAATCAATAGCAATAATCTTATTATTCATATTATACTCAATTTAACCTAAATAGTACAAAGTACAAAGTTAATAGTTTTTTTTAATTACAACTTAAAATCCTGATTTGATTTTATTACGCGATTTAAAATATCAAATGCAACCCTATCATTTTTATATTTAAGTCAGAAAAAAGATAAAATTATTTGAAGGAAAAAACATCGTTGATTTTATCAAAAGGATGGATGGATGGATAACCAAAAGCGGCTGCCTCATTTCCCGGACAGCCGCAATTTCGTTATATAAAAATGTATTCTTTACGCATCTATATTGGCATAAACCGCATTCTTCTCTATAAACTCACGACGAGGAGGCACATCATCTCCCATCAACATGGAGAAGATTCTGTCTGCTTCCGACGCGTTGTTTATGGTAACCTGACGAAGGGTTCTGTTTTCAGGGTTCATGGTTGTATCCCAGAGTTGTTCCGCATTCATCTCTCCCAACCCTTTGTATCGTTGTACGGTAAATCCTTTGCCCTGAGCATTTCCTATTTGGGCTGAAATCTCTTCACGATGCTTATCATCCCAGGCATAGTATTCTTTGTTTCCTTTTTTTAATAAGTATAACGGCGGGGTTGCGATATAAATGTATCCTTTTTCAATCATTTCTTTCATGTAACGGAAGAAGAAGGTCAATATCAAGGTGGTAATATGCGAACCGTCCACATCGGCATCGGTCATGATAACCACTTTATGGTATCTGAGCTTGGAAAGGTTCAATTCTTTAGAATCTTCTTCTGTCCCTACGGACACACCCAGAGCGGTATAAATATTTTTAATTTCATCACTTTCAAAAACTTTATAACTCATGGCTTTTTCCACGTTCAGGATTTTTCCCCTTAATGGCAAAATCGCCTGAAAGTTTCTGTCTCTCCCTTGCTTTGCCGTACCTCCTGCGGAATCTCCCTCCACTAAGAACAGTTCACTTTCTTCTGCATTTCGGGAAGAACAATCCGCTAATTTTCCGGGAAGTCCGCTTCCTCCCAACGGAGTTTTTCTTTGTACCAGTTCTCTTGCTTTCTTGGCTGCTTGTCGTGCTTTTGCGGCCAATACTACTTTCTGAACGATTTGTTTGGCTTCGACCGGGTGTTCTTCCAGATAATTGGTCAACATTTCGGCAACGATCTTATCTACGGCAGAACTCACCTCGGAATTTCCCAATTTGGTTTTGGTTTGCCCTTCAAATTGAGGTTCCATTACTTTTACTGAAATAACGGACGTCAATCCTTCCCGGAAATCATCTCCGGTTATTTCCACTTTTTCTTTTGCCAGATTGCCGTTTTCATCTGCATACTTCTTCAAGGTTCGGGTCAGCGCTCTTCTGAACCCGGTCAGATGGGTACCTCCTTCATGGGTGTTGATATTATTCACATAAGAGTGAATATTTTCGGTATAGGAGGTGTTATATCTCATCGCTACTTCTACCGGGATGTTATCGACCTCTCCTTCCATATGAATGATTTCGTCCATCAGAGGTTCTCTGTTTCCGTCAATGAATTCCACAAATTCTTCCAATCCTCTTTCCGAATGGAAAAGTTCGGTTTTTGAAAGGTTTTCTTCATCAACTTCTCTTTCATCCGTCAGACTGATAGTCACTCCTTTATTCAGGAAAGAAAGCTCCCGAAGCCGGGTGGCTAATGTATCATAATTATAAACGGTTTCATTAAAAATATCGGGATCGGGAAAAAAGGTAACCATTGTTCCGGTTTGCTCAGATGTTCCTACTTCTTCCACTTCTCTCAAGGCAACTCCTTTTGCATATTCCTGCTGGTATTGTTTTCCATCTCTGTTTACAGTGGCAATTAAAGTTGTGGACAGGGCATTTACTACCGATACACCCACTCCGTGAAGTCCTCCGGAAACTTTATAAGAATCTTTGTCAAACTTCCCTCCGGCGCCAATTTTAGTCATTACCAGCTCTAGTGCGGATAATCCGGTTTTTGTGTTTATTTCAACGGGAATTCCCCGTCCATTATCTTTCACAGTGATAGAGTTATCTTTTCCTATAAATACATCAATCGTATCACAGTATCCTGCAAGGGCTTCATCTATGGAATTGTCCACTACTTCATATACCAGATGATGTAATCCCCGAACGCCTACATCTCCAATATACATGGATGGACGCATCCGAACGTGCTCAATTCCTTCTAACGCCTGAATACTGTCAGCCGTATATTTTTGTTCACTCATATTTATATTAATTCGTTATTTTTCAATTTCCAAAATGCTTACAAAAGTACGAAATTTTGTTGATATTCCCCAGGGTAATCTTCTGAAATTTTGTTATTACGAGCCTATAATGATTGCCATCACAAACCTGTTAGAATATTTGCCGTCCTGATCGAAGCGCTACATTATCATGTT
>JAISMV010000107.1 GCA_031276535.1 Flavobacteriaceae bacterium | reverse complement strand
CAAAATTTACTAAAGATGTTTCCCAGCAGTTCATCGTTGGAAACCTGCCCTACGATTTCCCCTAAAGCTTCCAATGCGCCTCGGAGGTCAATAACTACCAACTCACTGCTTATCCTTGTTTGTATTCCTTCTTTACATAAGAGCAAAGATTCTTTAGCTCTGAGTAGGGCATCCAGATGTCGGGCATTGTTTACAATGGTTTGTGAAGTGGTTTTTTGCTGTTCTATGTAAGAATACATATCTTCTTTCAATCGGGTGAGATTTTGGTTTTCTTTTACCGACAGGGTAAGCACTGCATATTGTTCTTTTATATCCGGGGGTATTTCGGAGAGCGTAAACTGAGGATTTTTATCCAGCTTTGTCAGGCATATGATTATATGAAGATTTTCCCGATGGAATTTAGCCAGATCTTCTTTCACTTCTTCCCAATTCAATGTATCAATATCCGCGAGGTATAAAATGATGGCGGCTTCTCTTGCTTTTTCCAACGCTTTTGCCACTCCGATAGCCTCAATGGTATCTTGTGTTTCCCGTAGTCCTGCCGTGTCAATGAAGCGGAATTCAATACCGTTGATCACTAAGGATTCTTCTATAGTATCCCGGGTGGTTCCGGCAATATCACTGACAATTGCCCGGTCTTCCTGTAACAGGGCATTGAGCAGGGTCGATTTACCGGCATTGGGCTTTCCCATAATTGCTGCCGGAACTCCGTTTTTAATGGCGTTTCCATACGAAAAAGAATCGATCAACGGATTGATTGTGTTTAAGATCCGATCCATCAGGCTCAGCAGCTGTTTCCTGTCTGCAAATTCCACATCTTCTTCGGAAAAATCCAATTCCAGTTCGAGTAAGGAAGCCAAATCCAGTAATTCGATCCGAAGTTCTTTTAGCAATAAAGAAAAGCCTCCTCTCAGTTGAGACAAAGCCACATCATGACTGGCTTTGTTTTCCGCAGAAATCAGATCCGCCACGGCTTCTGCCTGACTCAGGTCAATTCTGCCGTTGAGAAAAGCCCGCTGGGTGAATTCTCCTGCTTTTGCCAGCCGGCAGCCCTTTTTCAACAATAAGGATATAATTTGTTGTTCTATGTAGGGGGAACCATGGCAGGATATTTCCACTATGTCCTCGGTCGTAAAGGTTTTCGGCGCCAACAATACGGAAACCATCACTTCATCGATGATTTCTTTTCCTTCGACAATGAATCCGTAATGTAGGGTATGGGAAAGTGCTTGGGTCAGGTTATTTCCTTTAAAAACCGAGTTTACGATCTCAATTGATTTTTCTCCTGAAACACGGATTATTCCTAACGCTCCTGTACCCTGAGGAGTAGCCAACGCACAAATGGTATCTTCCGACATAGGTGTTTTCTTGCTAAAAACTTATAGTATTTTTATGGTTCACAAAGTTTGTCTATGTATAATTTTCCCTGAATATGGTCGTATTCGTGTTGGAAAATTATACCTGTATAATCTTCTTTACGGCTTCCTCCCAAAAATTTGTTTCTCACTTTTTCTCCGTGGATATTTGTATATTCCGCTTCTATCCATGAGTATCGCTGAGAATTTCCGTACTTGTCCGGAACCGACAGGCAGCCATCGTTTTGAAAACAGATGATTTCCGGAGAATGAGAGATAATTTTGGGATTAATGGCTACTTCCACCGGATGTCCGGGCTGGTCTAATCGCAGGAATAGAAAAATATTCCGGTTAATTCCTATCTGCGGCGCCGCAATTCCTACTCCGTTTTCCGCTAACAGGGTGAGATGCAGTTTCTTTACCAATAATGGCAGATCTTTATTTTTTTTACTGTTTTTTATATTTCTGGAAGGAGTTCTTAAAATTATAGAATCTTTTTTTTCATTGATCTTTAAAACACGAGCCGGAGACTCGGGAGAATCGTAAATAATGGCTTTTTCCACAGATGAAAAAGAAGTTCCACAAGCTGTGAAAACAAAAAATAAGAACAGGTATACTAGTTTATTCATTTTTGGTAACGCTCTTTTCTATTTTTGCCCTTAATGAATCTATATGATTAAAAAAAGGTATCATTTTTTTATATTGTTCGGTATGCTGTCCATTGATAATGGAAAACTTTTCTCCTGAATCTAAAATAACGGTATATTGGGTATCTGTTCCGTCTACAGGCAGCCTGCTTTCTCCGTTTTCAATAGATTTAAACAGCTCTAAATTAAAGGAATTATTTATATTTTTCCATAGAATATCAGATGTAGTTTCACCGTATTTATTTTCCAATAGAATGTTAGATATGGTTTTACCGGATGTAGCAGCTTTTCTGACAACCTTTCGGGTCTGTGAAAAATATTTGAGGGAATCTTTAGTAATAGTCAATGTTTCATTGAAACCCGGCTTCCCGCCATAACGGGAGTATATAACCGTTTGCAGGTTTTCTTTTTTTTCTTTTGCCCGTTCTTGAGAATTACAATTAAAAGAGAATAAAAGAACGATAATGATAATAAATAATTTACTTATTCTGCTAAAGAAATCCATCATTTTTTTTGTATTATAATAATTACTCTTTTTTAAAGAAACTGTCTACAAATTCATATTTATCAAAAGGTTGGAGGTCATTCATTCCTTCTCCTACACCGATATATTTTACCGGGATTTTAAATTGATCCGAAATACCGATAACCACTCCGCCTTTGGCTGTTCCGTCTAATTTGGTAATGGCTAAGGCGCTCACTTCCGTTGCAGCCGTAAATTGCTTAGCCTGCTCAAAGGCATTTTGTCCGGTGGAACCGTCCAGTACTAAAAGAACCTCATGAGGCGCGTCGGGAATAACTTTCTGCATCACTCTTTTTATCTTGGAAAGTTCATTCATCAGGTTGACTTTGTTATGTAAGCGTCCTGCTGTGTCAATCAATACTATATCTGCATTTTGTGCTTTTGCCGACTGAATCGTGTCAAAGGCAACAGATGCAGGATCTGAACCCATATTTTGCTTTACGATAGGCACACCGACTCTCTCCGACCAGATGACCAGCTGATCAACAGCGGCAGCCCTGAATGTGTCGGCAGCGCCAAGAATTACTTTCCTGCCCTGCTGTTTGAACTGATGTGCCAGTTTTCCTATTGTGGTGGTTTTTCCGACTCCGTTCACGCCTACCACCATGATGACATAGGGTTTTGTGCTTTCCGGAATATCGGAACTGAAATCGGAGTTTTTATTTTCAGCAAGGAGGTTCATGATCTCTTCTCTCAGGATTTGATCCAGTTCCGAAGTATTCATGAATTTATCTTTGGCTACACGGTCTTCTATACGCCGGATGATCTTCACGGTAGTTTCCACTCCTACGTCGGAGGAGATAAGCACTTCTTCCAATTCATCAAGTACTTCCTCATCTACTTTGCTTTTTCCTGTGATAGCCCGATTAACTTTATCAAAAAAGGAACGTTTGGATTTTTCCAATCCTTTGTCTAAAGTTTCCTTTGTTTCTTTTCCAAATATTTTCTTAAACCAACTCATTAACGCAAAATTAAAAAAAATCATCCACGTTTTACGTGGATGACTTAAAAAAACCTTAAAAACCTATGTTATGAAAAACTATTTCTGTTTTAGAAATGCATCAACATTATCTGCATTTACAACTCTTTCTTCAAAAACGTAAGCTCCGGATTTAGGAGACTTAACCATTTTGATAACTTTGGTCATTTTTTTAGATTCTGTACGTAACGTAGCGACAACCTTTTTAGCCATGACTTATAAATTTATTTAATTTCTTTATGGATAGTATATTTTTTTAGTATCGGATTGAATTTTTTCAATTCAATTCTTTCCGGAGTATTTTTCTTATTTTTTGTTGTAACGTAGCGAGAAATTCCGGGCAGCCCGCTTTCCTTGTGTTCCGTACATTCTAAAATTACCTGCACTCTGTTTCCTTTCTTTGCCATTTTCTGATTTTAATTTTAGTAATTGATAAGGCCTTGTTTACGAGCTCTGATTACAGCTTCTTCAATTCCTATTTTATCTATAATTCTTAAACCGTGTGCAGATACTTTTAAGAATATCCATGCATCTTCTGACGGTAAATAGAATTTTTTTTCCATCAAATTTATTTCAAAACGTCTTTTGGTTTTGTTATTGGCATGCGAAACATGATTTCCTACCATCGCACGCTTTCCTGTTATTTGACAAATTCTAGCCATTATTAGTTATGTTCTTATTTCTTGAATCGGGATGCAAATAAACAAATAATTTTTCATTCCTACAAACTTTTTAGATATAATTTTTTTCATGGTTGTCCGATAAGCATAGAAAAAACGGAACATCTAGGCTGTATATGGTTGATAATCAAAAGGTATGTTTTGTAACTTCAAAAATAAGCCTCTGTATTCCGATGAAAAACGAATTTTAATTTTTATCCTTATTTTTTTTTTATTATTTCCGAAACCGCAGTAATTTCAGAGCCTGTTTAAATTTTATTGCGATTATTTTTTATTGCTATTTTTGAGATGGATTTTTTTGCTTTTTATTTGAAGATTTAGCGGGCTAAATCAAAAAGAAAAAGTGAAAAAGACGCTCAAAAGAGCTTAAAAAAGAATGCAAAATATAATTAGAACCTAAAAATAAATATTTG
>JAISMV010000090.1 GCA_031276535.1 Flavobacteriaceae bacterium | reverse complement strand
AAGGTTCATTATAAACTTCTGGATATAACCATGCCTACGGGAAGACTTACAAATATTAATAATCCATAATTATCTCCCATAAAAAAAGCATAAACGATAATCCAGAATAACAGGTATAAAACTAAAATGGAATATATATTGGCTACTTCCACACTGTCTGCTATATTATTCTCGGAATATTGACTTATCCAGCCATAGACTAAAATTGTTATTAAGATTATAAGAATGGGTATCTGATATTTAAAATGAAATTCAGGAACATTTAACTTATCAATCCATTCCGTAATGTAAAAGAAACTGTCGGTAAGATACGTTATTTCCAAAGCAAGTACGATGGTAACCAATACTCCCGCCAAATACTGGGAAATATTCACTTTTTCCTCATAAAACAATATCGTGATGACCAAAAACAGCAGAATAAAAATCCCTACCGGAAAATATAAAAAACCGGATAGGGTTATCAGCATTCCTATGTTAAAATATTTTAATGAAGAAGAAATAGGAAAAATATCCAGTATCAGCAATAAAACTACGGAGAACAGCAAATACGTTATGCCTATGTTCATATCCATAAACTCATACAAGGAAGAAGCAAACAGAAACCCATAAATAATTAAAGCCCAAATTTTTCTTCTTTTCCTAAACTTCGAACTTAAAATAGTAATGATATTAAAGATAAAAGACAGGGAACTGACGGTTAAAATCCCGAAAATTTCAGCAGCTTCCTTACCTTCGGAACAAAAAAAATATACAAAAACTCCTATGAAAGCAATCCATAAACCCATGGCTGCAAAAAAATATCTTTTAAATGGGGAGTTTGAATACATTTTTTTTATATTTGTTGCAAAAGTAAAAATAAAAATATTTAATCATGACAGAATTAATTCTTGGCATTGGAAAGTTTTTCACATGGTCTTATAAAATATTCCCTCTTATCGGAGATTTTGTAGATTGGTTATATGTGGCAGTTCTTGGCATCTTCCTTATCTACTGGTGCAAAAGAATCACTGACTTTGGACAAAAAGATAAGGAATATGACGGAGACCGTTTATAATTCCGATTTTTAAACATTATTTTTAAGTCCGTTTTATCTTTCGTTTCACCTTATATTTTTTCATTATGAGGTTATCTGTTTTTATCATTACATTCCTGTTAATGGTTTCTTGTAGTGAAAAAACGAAAAATCCGGGTGCCTTGTTGCGTGTCCGTAGTTCTCTTGTTCCTATTCCGGATACGCTTACCATAACTGCTGTAGGGGACATTATGCTGGGAAGTAACTATCCCTCCCGTTCCGGATTGCCGGAAAAAAATATTCTGGAGAAGATCACCCCTGTCCTCAGGGAAAATACACAGATACTTTTAGGAAACCTGGAAGGCACTCTTTTCGATTCCGGCGGAATACCTAAAGAATGTCATAATCCCGACCTTTGTTTTGTATTCAGAATGCCTTTTTCTTACGGAGAATATTTACAAAAGGCCGGGTTTGATTTTTTAAGCATTGCTAATAATCACAGTGGAGATTTCGGCTATTTTGGAAGAAAAGCCACACAAAAGAACTTAGACCTTCTGGGAATACATTATGCCGGAATTTTAAAACAATGCGAATATTCTCTTAAAGAAAAAGATGGGACTACCTATGCTTTCATCGGCGCCGGACATAATGGCGGACTGGTCAGCATTAAAAGATATTCAGATATAAAACGTATCATACGAAAAGTGCGTCCGCAAGCCGATGTAATTATTGTTATGTTTCATGGAGGAGGGGAAGGAATTGCCTACCAGCATGTCCCTCATAAAGAAGAGGAATATGCAGGAGAAAACAGGGGAAATGTAGTGGAATTCGCTCATGTGTGCATTGATGCCGGTGCTGATATAGTCTTTGGAAGCGGTCCTCATGTCACCCGTGCAATAGAACTATACAAAAATAAATTTATCGCCTATAGTTTGGGGAATTTTGCAACCTATGGGAATTTCAACCTTAAAGGAGCCAATGGAAAGGCTCCCATTCTGAAAATAAACGTAAGTTCTAACGGGAATTTTATTTCCGGAAATGTTATTTCGACGTATCAGATCGAAGACACAAAAGAAGGTCCGGGTATTGATCCTGAAAACCAAGCTCTCAAATACATCCAGACTTTGACCCGGGAAGATTTCCCTGATGGAAAACTTGAAATTCTGGACAGCGGAGAAATACGAAAACTTTGACCTGCTGCTAACTCTGTAAAGCCTCCGGGTTATTTATTCCTTAGTTTATGAAATTCAGAAATTACCAAATGGTGAGAAACGGTTTTGTCTTTAAAGAAATTTATAAAATACTGTTTTTCTTCTTCGGTAGCTTCCAATTGGTTTAAAATATTTAATAAATGCATCTTCATATGTCCCTTTTGTATTCCTGTGGTGATCAAGGAACGCAAGGCTGCGAAATTTTGAGCCAATCCGGCAACTGCAACAATCTGCATAAGCTTTTCCGCGGAAGGATTTTTCAATATTTGTAAGGCAACCATTACTAAAGGATGCAGTTTAGTCAATCCCCCCACTACTCCGAGAGCTAAAGGTAAATTAATCCAAAAACGGAAAATGCCGTTTTCAATTTCGCAGTGGGTCAGGCTTTTATATTTCCCTGTGCGGGAAGCATAAGTATGTACACATGCTTCCACTGCGCGAAAATCGTTTCCCGTAGCAACCACAACAGAATCTACTCCGTTCATGATCCCTTTGTTGTGAGTGGTCGCCCGATAAGGTTCTATTTCCGCAATCTGAACCGCCTGTCTGAATTTCCATGCAAATTCCTCCGGAGAAATTCCGCTTTCATCTCTCAGGTCTTCAATCTTACAACTTACCTCTGCACATACAAGGCATTCGGGAGTGTAGTTGGAAAGTATGGACATAATTACCTGTAAGGAATCTTTTTCTTCCCGGGAAAACAGCTCGTTTCTTTGAATCTCGGTTTTTAACACCTGAGCAAACTGTTCCAGACAGGAGTTGATAAAATTGGCTCCCATGCTGTCCCGGGTATCAAAAGTGGCTTGGATCTGATAATAATTTTCCAGCTCGGAAGTTTTATCCACCAATTCTATTGTAAGTATTCCTCCTCCCCGGGAGCGCATATTTTTCGTAATATCTCCGGTTTTCGCGAAAAGTTCATCCCGTAAATACTCTGAAAACCAAGAGTTCAGTTTGTCTTTATCTCCTTTGAAAATAAAATGTACGTGTCCCGATTTAGAAACTCCCACTATGGAAGTTTTAAAACCGCCTTTGTCTAACCAAAATTTAGCAGATTTCGCTGCTGCCGCCACTACTGAACTTTCCTCTATGACCATGGGAATAGCATATATTTCTCCATTGATCAAAAAATTGGGAGCTATTCCGAAAGGCATATAAAAATTAGAAATAGTATTTTCGGAAAATTCTTCGTGAAGTTTTTGAAGGTCTTCTTCCTGATTCCAATACTGGGTGAGTATTTTTTCCATTTCTTTGGATGAATCCCCGTATTCTCTGACCAGCCAGTTTATTTTTTCCGCTTTATTTAATTTAGAAAATCTTTCTATAATTTTATTTTCCATCTTTTCAGGTGAACCTTAGTCCGAACAAAGTTATACTTATATTTAATAAATCCGGGGAATTTATGCTGATATATCCTGAATTCTCAAAATGTTAGCAACGGGAATAAGAATGACGAAGGTCTATACATTTTTGTCGGATACGGTCAACCCAAAAGTACAAATCCCGGTAAACCCCATTCATTCCCGTAGGGAGACATGCTCCCAAACACCGGATCCCCTAAGTATTTATAAAAAATACTCCCTATTTCTGCTTTTGGCTGAACAAATCTACCCTATAATCTGTAATGTCTGCATCCTGATAAAGGGTATTAAGAAGCAGGGAAGGCATCTGTTGAGAATATTGATTCATCAGACCTGTCCTGAGTTGTTTTTTATCACCGGGCTGTCCTTTAGCAACAGACTTGGCCACAATGACAAACACTCCGGTTCTTCCCTCTATTGCTTTTGATTGGGTTCCCTGCTTTAGTCCGAAAGCAGCTCCCCCTACTTTAGGTTCAAACGACCCTGATATCAGAGGATTATCAAAACTTACAGAAGCTGAACTTTTTGAGGTCTTAAACTCTGCCGCAAGTTGATCCAAAGATTTATTCGAAGCATTTATTTTTTCAGCAATAATTTTTCCCAACTTTTCATTTCTTACTATAGGCTCCACTTCTGTTCTTACCAGAGAAGGGTCAGCCAATCCTTTTTTGAATAAGGATGATACTCTCACTACTACGTAACTTTGATCACTGGTTGTGAAAATTTCCGTATCTCCCAGATTTCTTTCAGAATCGAAAGCCCAGGCAATAATTTCACCGTCTTTATCTGTTCCCAGCCCTTGTAATACAGAGCCAAAACGTAGAATTCTTTTTTGTTGTTGGGGATCGTATTTTAATTTTTTGGCAAGTTGCTGAAATTCTTTTGAAGATTTTTCCTGAACAGTCGAGATAAAACTATGCGCCTGTTTTCTTGCCGATTCTGTAGTAGCTTCTGAAGATTCTATTTTTTTTGCCAGATCGGCTAGTTTATAAACAATTCCATCCGGTTTTCTTTCAGAGATCAGGATCACCATGTATCCCTGTGGGGTCTCCACCACTCCTGATCTTCCTACGGGAGAACTTTCCAAAAAGTTTTGCAGATCTTTATATTGTGCAGGTAAATTTTGGGAGGTAGTCAATTTTATATCTCCTTTGTTGGTTGCAACATTCGGATCGTCTGAAAATTGAGTTGCCAGTTTTGCGAAATCATTCGGGTTGGAAGCCAACTGAGCGGACAATTCCTCTGCCTGTTTTTTTGCCTGCTCTTTATTTCTTGGGGTTTTAGGTTGAATTTGCGGAGCGCCGGTATAACTGATCAGTATATTTTTCGCATGAATCGAATCAGAACTTTTCTTCCCTATCAATTTGGAAAGTATATAATGATCTTCATTTTTGTACGGGGATGAAATTTGTCCTATGGAAGCATTTTTTACCCAGTTTTGAATAGGCTGAGGTAATTGCCGCTCATATCTGTATTGAGGAATGAAAGGTCTGTCGGCAATCTGGATGGAATTTAATTCGCTGATGTACAGAGAATCATTTTTCACGGATCCGAAAGCCTGAATGGTGTCTCCCTCAATTACGGAAACGGAGAGCAGGGCATTTAATGCTTTTAAGGTTGCTTTTTCATCGGAGGGGGTAGGTCTTCCTGAAAAAAACACGTAATCTAATGTTCGGTTTTCATCAATTTTAAATAAAGACTTATGTTTTTTGATGTATGCTTTTAATTCATCATCTGTAACCTGAACAGGATGTTGTTTCTGATATGCGGCATAATCTATTTTCACAAAGTCAATAGTCGCAACATTTGCCTGATTTTGGCTTAAAACATCCAATTCTTTACTGTTTGTAAGCATTCCGGTACCATAAGCTCCTAAATATTGTCTGCTCATAGCCTGATAACCCAAATTGGTCTTTAGGGTCATCATGTTTTGATAATATTCTTTGAATTCGGGAGAAGCATTCTGATTTTCCGTCATCCTTTGGAATCCTTCCTGAATAAGCTGAGCGCTTACATTTCCGTTTTTATCTTTAAATTGGGGATCATTGGCAAACAGAGGGGAACGTTTTGCGATGTTCCAAATCATTTTGTCTGTAAGAATAAGTCCGGCAGCGTTGAATTTTTGTTCAATAAGTTTGCTCTGAACCAAAGAATTCCATACTTCGCCCTCCAGCAGATTTTCGGGGTATTGTCCCTGATACTGGGTACGTAAGAAATAGAACTGGTCAGAGTATTCCTGGCGGGTAATCACCTCTTTGTTGACTTTTCCATAAACATTAGGATCTTTGCTCCCCATCCGGCTCCAGTCAATCCCTCCCAATAAGAATAATAGTAGGGCAACAGCTACAAAGCCTATTAGTAATCCGTTTCTTTTTCGTATCTGTCCAAGAATAGCCATTTAACGTGAATTTAAAATATTTTAGTGTGCGAAATTACGATTTCATCGTGAAATATAAAAATAATATTTAACGGAATATCTGATTTTTAAAATAAAAAATCCCTGCAGAAGTATCTGCAAGGATTTTAAAATAAATTTACTGTAAAAAATTATTTGTCTATCGCTCCTAAAACACGTTTCATAAAAGCATTCAATGCTTCCTTTTTATCAACTCCTTCTTTTATCATTTTATTGACTTCTATGGCTCCATACATATTGGATATCAGTTCTCCTATTACATCCAGTTCTTCATCTTTTAACCCCGGAGCCTCCGTTAAGTTTTCTAAAGTTTCTATGGTTTCGTTGATATAATCTTCATCATTATTTTCAACAAATTGAATAAGATGTTTAATTACCGGTAACTTCATTTACTATTTCTTGTAAAGGTTCTAACTTATTGGTCTGTATCTGATTAACTAATTTTCCGTCTTTAAAGGCAGCAAAAGTAGGAAGATTCGTTACATCGGCTAGCTTTCTTGACTCCGGAAATTTTTCAGCATCTACAATTACAAAAGGGATAGCTTCATTTTCTTCAGCTAATTTTTTGAATTTAGGTTTCATAATTCTACAATTCCCACACCAGGAAGCAGAATATTGTACCAACACGACAGAAGATTCCTGTACGATTTCCTGTAAGTTATCTTGTTCTAATTCTTTTACCATCTTCTTTTTTTACTTTTTTATTAATTTAGGTTTGATTTAATGAGAAGCCAAATATTCGGCAATTCCCTTACGGTCGGCATGCAGGGCATCTTTACCGTTTTCCCAGTTTGCCGGACACACTTCTCCGAATTTTTGCACATGAGCATACGCGTCGATCAGTCGTAAATATTCCTGAACATTTCTTCCCAAAGGCATGTCATTGATACTTTCATGGAATACTTTTCCTTCTTCATCGATCAGGAAAGTAGCTCTGTATGTTACATTGGATCCTTCCAGTATTACAGTATCGTAATCTTCATCGTATTTTGAATCTTCAATGTCCAAAATTCCCAAAATGTTGGATAGATTACGGGTAGTATCTGCAAGAATAGGGTACGTTACTCCTTCTATTCCACCGTTATCCTTTGCTGTATTTAACCACGCAAAGTGAACTTCATTGGTATCGCACGAAGCGCCTATAACCAAAGTGTTTCTTTTCTCAAATTCAGAAAGAGCTTCCTGAAAAGCATGTAATTCTGTAGGGCAAACAAAAGTGAAATCCTTCGGATACCAGAATAAAAGAACTTTTTTGTTCTTTTTTGTTGCTTCTTCGAAAACATTAATTTTTAAGTTGTCTCCCATGTGATCTATTGCATCTACTGAAATACCGGGAAATTTTTTACCTACTAGTGACATAATCTTTCTTTTTTATATATTTTTTATTAAACTTTTTATTTTATATTTCTATTGTACAAAGTTACTTAATACTAGAGAAGTGTTGCTTCATAAAGTATTAATCTTTCTTATTCTGATATAAGTTTTTTTTATACATAACGAGATCCTGTCTGTTTTTATTGGGATGAGTAGTTTTTTTTCATAGAAAAAAATATTGAAAGGGCTTAATTTTGGATATTATCACGAAAATTTCTCTTTTATGATCGTTTTCATTGAGAAAAATTCTAATTTTGTAACGAGATATTATTATAATAAAATTAGTATCATGAGAACCCACTGTTTTTTTCTCTTTGTTTTATGTTTTGTATTATTTTCCAACGCTCAGATTACCGAAAAGGTAAATATGGAAACGGGAATACTTACCACGGTTACCGGTGAACAAATAGCTTTTCGGGATTTAACCTGGCTTGATGACAAAGCGTATTATGTAAATGCCAAGACCTCTGAAAACGAAGACCTTTTCGACAACTCCATACAGTCTATGGAAGAAGTACCTTCTGACGACCCCCGCTACATAGCTATTGCTCCACCACTACCGCAAAGAGAAAGCAGTGATGACGATATTCGTTATAAATCCGACTATCCTGAAGGTGTCTATGTTACCCGGGAAGACTTTATCAACAAAAAGCCTACGAAAAAAGATGTTATTTTTAAATCATTGTATGGTTTAACGAAAAAAGTCATAGAACCCGGTGAAGAAGATAATTGTTTTATATTTACGCTGGACAATAAAAAATTGAAAAAGGTATTTGCCGTTTCAAAAAACGGGAATCTTTACTTTAACGTAAAAGCAATTTTAAAAAACAACGAAAAAGACAAATCACAGGAAAGTGATTTCCCTAACTCTTATACCCGTGTTATATTAGGCGGAAATAATTATCTGTTTATGAAAACTGCTCTTGCCAATACATGGAGAAAAAGTTTCGGTTATGGTTTGGGTGGTGTAGTAGGAGGTACCATTGCCTCTACGGCAGACCGTGAAAAAGGCGTAGTCTGGGATTTTAAAAATCAGAGATTCGATATTTTTAAAAACTGTAATGATTTTAACAAGTTTCTTCAAAGTATCAATTTCAATAAAGAAATTTCCTGCGGCTCAGATGCAAAACACGGGTACCTGCAATTTTCGAGCACTCAAAGAATACTGAATGAAATAAAATAATTCGGTATTTTTGGAATATAAGTTAAAAAAGACGAATAAAAATTATTCGTCTTTTTTAGAGCCTGTTTAAATTTTATTGCGATTATATTTTATTGCTATTTTTGAGATGGATTTTTTGCTTTTTATTTGAAGATTTAGCGGGCTAAATCAAGAAGAAAAAGTGAAAAAGACGC
>JAISMV010000084.1 GCA_031276535.1 Flavobacteriaceae bacterium | reverse complement strand
TTTTTTTCTTAACAATTTATAAAATAGTGACCGCGGAAGGATTCGAACCCTCAACCCTCAGAGCCGAAATCTGATATTCTATCCAGTTGAACTACGCGGCCGGCCTCTGATTTTTTTTGTGCAATATTACTAATAATTTACTCTAACTTCATAATAATGTTTGAAATTTCTTCAGCTTTTTCCTGTTCGTACACAGAATCAAGGGGATGCAATACCTGTAATATCTGTCCATAAGAATACATTAAATTCTGCATGGATATTTGTTGTTCTTTTACGGTATTTTTTCCTAACATTTCAAACGTTTTCAGACGCTTATCTAAAGGTTTCCATGATTCTACAATATAAGAAACGGCTTTGTCTTTCCGGTTTAATGTTAAATAAACATTAGCAATTCCGTCTACAATCAATGTGTAATAACTGGAAAGCTTATTCATATCATCTGTTACAAAAGTCTGACTTTTAGGGGGTAAAGACAGGTAGTAATTTAATTCTTCCAATATCTGACTTTTATAAACTTTTGCCAGCCGTAATCCTTCTTTTTCATTTCCTATAAGAAAATACGCCGCAATTATTGAATTGAAAGAAGGCGTAGCCGGGTACATGTCTAAAGGAATTTCTTTATTGATTAATTCCAGTACCTCCCGGGCTCTTTTTTTATCTCCGGCTTTAGCCAGAGCGATGGCAGCTCTTCCGCACGACATTCTGTAATTTAGAATATTATTTCTACAGGTTTCATCAAAATAAGCTTTCGGATCTTTTAAATTTCCAAACTTATAATTCATTACTAAATCATACAACGTATCAGGATTGATTCTTCCCTGATTTCCGGAACCATCGTCAGGGGTATAGATAGGAACCAGTTTGGATACCAATCCCTGATATTCCAGATAATTTTGTGTGTACATCAGATTAGACTGGGAATATGTTCCGCCCGAACTGAAATAAATGGAACGATCCCAATTGTAATTTGCAAATAAATTCAATAGGGTTAAACCGTCCTTATACAATGCATTCTTATTAATGGTAAGAATTACATTATCCACCATCAAACCGGCATCTTCAGGCTTTACAATACCGTATTTCAAAGCATTTTTCTTATTTACAGGCAAATATATTTTATTTACAGGTAAAAAACCTACGTCACTACCCTGATAATCTCTTTCTGTTACATAAGAATATAATTCTTTTATGGTTGTCTGCACCTTTTTATCTTTAAGAAAATCAATGGCTTCTTTTGCCGAAAGACTGTCCTGCACCGTAAATTTTTTAAATTGTACATAATCCGGAGGAATGCTGTCCGTAGGGAGTCCTCCGAAGATCTGCTTCCAGAAATCATGAGAAAGCAGCATTACCTGATCGTTTACACCATCTCTGTACTCCTCATGAACCAGAGAAGAAGGCAGTCCCGGAGCTTTATAGGTTTTTCGCATTACCTGATCAATATACCAGGCTGTACCCAATAAAGTATAATTCACAATTTTTACATCGGATCTGAATTCTTCGGTTTCCTGTAACGTCCATAACGGATATGTATCGTTATCTCCATACACCAAAAGAATAGGATTATTTTTGTCTAGATCCTGTATGTAACTTTTTGAAAAATCGTAAGCCGTATATCTTCTGCTCCTGTCGTGATCGTCCCAATTCTGAAACCCGACCAGTATCGGAACGGCTAAAGTGGCGATTCCTACAAAAAGACCTGCTTTGTTTTGTTTTAGTTTACTTAATCCATACATAATGGAGGTAACTCCCAAGCCTATCCAGACGGCAAAAGTATAAAAAGAGGTAACCAAAGCATAGTCGCGTTCTCTTGGCTCAAAGGCTTTGATGCTGGTATACAGGATGATTCCCACACTTGATAATAAAAACAACACTACTAAAGCGAAATTTCTTCCCGAATCTCTGTTCAGCTGAACGAAAAAACCGATCAGCCCCAGCAGCAACGGAAGGAAATAATACGTATTGGTAGCCTTGTTCACATACGATGCAGGAAGTTTATCCTGATGTTCCAAATTATATTTATCCAAAAATGTAATTCCGCTTATCCAGTTTCCTTTTGTTTCTTCATAAGTTCCCTGAAGATCATTTTGGCGTCCTGCAAAGTTCCAGAGAAAATATCTGACAAACATATAGCCTATCTGATATTCCATCATAAAATCCAGATTTTGCCATAGCGTAGGTTTCTTCACATTGATGAGATCATTTTGTTTTGCTATCTGATAATCGTTGATTGAAATATCTCCGGAATTCTTTTTACGGACCAATTCATCAAAAACTCTTTTAGCATCGGGATTATCCAGATATTTAGAGTTCAAGGTAAAGTCCGGATATCCCTCCATTATTCCATAATTTTCCATAACGCTCGGATCCGGATTATACATCCTCGGAAGAATGCTGACATGAGCCGGATTGAATTTATAATTGAGTCTTCGTCCCGTTTCAATATACCTTCCTGTATTTTCATCCTTCTCGTATATAGGGCCGTTGTCTTCCATGCCTATAATTCCATTGGCATCCAGATAGGCGGTATAGTTTGCTCCGTAAAACACCGGCCAGTCTCCATATTGCGCCCGGTTGTAGTAATCCAGCATTCCTATGGCGTTATCCGGGTCGTTCAGATTGATCGGAGGATTGGCATTTGCCCGAATGGGAAGAACCACCCAGCTTGAAAAACCGATCAACATAAATAAAACAGAAAGTATGACCGTATTGATTGCGACATATCCTTTTCTTGTAGTATATTTCAAGGCAAAGTAAAACACCGCAATAATTACCAAAAAGGCAAATACAGAACCGGTATTAAACGGCATTTGTAAGTTATTTACAAAAAAGATTTCAGACTTTCCGAAAAAAGCCATGGTAAAAGGAAATATGATCTTAAAAACCAAGAGGAACACTCCACCTATAGCCAGATTTGCTATGATGAAGTTCTTCCAGGTGAATTTATATTTTTTCACATAATAAATATATCCCAGTGTTGGAACCACCAAAATAACCATAAGGTGAACCCCTACCGATAATCCGATAAGCAGTGAAATTAATATCAGCCATTTATCGGAACGAGGATTATCAACATCGTTTTCCCATTTACAGATTAACCACAGTAACAAGGCGGTAAAAGAGGAAGCAGCTGCATATACTTCTCCTTCTGTGGCAGAAAACCAAAAAGTATCGGTAAAAGTAAACGTAAGAGCCCCTACGGCACCGCTTAGTATGAGAGAAAGCTTTTGATAATTGGTATACTCTTCAGGTTCTGTTTCCGGAAATAAAATTTTTCTTGCCATATGAGTAATCGTCCAGAATAAAAACAAAATAGCAAAAGCGCTCATAATGGCAGACATAGCATTAATCACTATCGAATATCTGGAACCGTCACCCAAAGCCAAAACAGACCAGACAGCCCCTAAGATCTGAAAAAAAACAGCTCCCGGAGAGTGAGTAACTTCTAATTTAACAGCTGAAGATATATACTCTCCACAATCCCAAAAACTAAAGTTGGGTTCAATAGTTAATAAATAAGTTACTGCTGCTATGAAAAATACAACCCAACCTGTCAGATTGTTTAATTTAGTATAACTTAAATTCATTTTGTCTTACTTCTTAATTTGCGAATATACTAATAATATTAATTTTAGAAGACCGGGATGAAATCTTTTATTGCATTTTATGTCTAAAATCGTACTTTTGCCCTTGCATGATACACTACACATAAAAATCATTTTAAAATGAATAAAATTAAATTCCGATATTTGCTCATTAAAATAAAATCTTGAACCGCGAAAAATGGGATTTTTAAAGAAAAAATTAGCTCAGATATGGGCGCCGATCTATGTAAATAAAGAAAAAAAATGGATTGACAATCCTGTGGAAACTCAAAGATTCTGGTTTAAAAAATTAATTAAAGAAGCCGAAAACACAGAGTTTGGGAAAGATCATTCGTTTTCACAAATAAAAAACATTCAGGATTTTCAGGAAAAGGTATCCGTTTACGATTATGAAAATCTGAATCCCTACATCGAACGCATAAAGAACGGAAAAAATGACATCCTCTGGCCCGGAAAACCTCTTTATTTTGCCAAAACCTCAGGCACTACTTCGGGGACTAAATACATACCTATTTCTAAAGAATCCATGCCCTTTCACATAGAAGGAGCCAAAAGTTCTTTGTTGCATTATATAAACAAACGAAAAAATGCGGGATGTATTAACGGGAAAATGATTTTCTTGCAGGGAAGCCCTGTATTAAAAGATGTTAATGGAATTAAGACCGGAAGGTTATCCGGCATTTCCGCTCATTTCGTACCCGGATATCTTCAAGGCAATCGTATGCCTTCCTGGGAAACCAACTGTATTGAAGACTGGGAAACGAAAGTTGACAGAATTGTAGATGAAACCGTGAACCGGGATATGACTTTGATAAGCGGCATTCCTCCCTGGCTGGTTATGTATTTTGAAAAGTTGATAGAAAGATCAGGCAAGTCTGTAGGGGAACTATACCCCAACCTTCAATTGCTGGTTACCGGCGGGGTTAATTACAAACCGTATGAAAAAAAAATAGAAGAACTGATAGGAAGAAAACTGGATGTAATTCAGACATATCCTGCATCTGAAGGATTTATTGGCTTTCAGGATGATGTTGACAGGAATGATCTATTACTTCTGGCAAATCACGGTATTTTTTATGAATTCATACCTTCTAAAGAACTGGGGAAAGAAAAGCCACAACGGCTGACTCTGGAAGAAGTGGAGTTGGATACGGATTATGCCATTATTCTTACAACCAACGCAGGGCTATGGGCTTATCAGATAGGAGATATTGTTCGTTTTACAAGTAAGGATCCTTACAGGATCATCATCTCGGGAAGAACCAAACATTATACCTCCGCTTTTGGAGAACACGTTATTTCCTATGAAGTTGAAGAAGCCATTAAAGAGGTAATAGAACAGACAGACGCCGTTGTTCAGGAATTCACTCTTGCCCCGCAGGTGAATCCCTCCGAGGGTCTTCCTTATCATGAATGGTTTATCGAATTTGAAAAAGTTCCTTCGGATATGACTGATTTTTCTTTAAAACTGGATCATGCCCTCAGAAAGAGAAATTCGTATTATGATGATTTAATTTCGGGAAAAATACTGCGTCCTTTAAAAATATCCACCGTACAAAAAAACGGGTTTAGCAATTATATGAAGGAAATAGGAAAACTGGGAGGACAGAATAAATTGCCACGCTTATCCAATGACAGAAGCCTTGCAAATAAATTAAAAAAATACGTTTACTGATTCGGAAAGAACATATTCGTTTAAATTCTTGTTTTTAGTAGCAACGAACTGAATTTTAGGACCATTAAAACAGAATAAGTGAATTCTTTGCAGGGAATTTGATTCTTAAAAACATGACCGAAAGGCGGAATTTATCAATTATCTTTGTTAAAAATAATTTTTACCATTGAAAGTTTTAGTAATTATCCCCGCATTTAATGAAGGCAGACATCTCAAGGAGTGTTTGGAATCCTTTGCGCAGCAGACTTATCAGAATATTGAGTTTGTTGTGGTAAACGATGCTTCTACTGATGATACTCAATCCATCGTTGAAGATTTTATCAAAAACGTTCCGAATTTCAAGCTGATCAACCTTACAAACAAACCGGAACATAAACCCGGAGCAAAAGTGGTGCGGACATTCCACGCCGGATTAAATTCGATTACTCCTGCCGATTATGAGGTGATTGCAAAATTTGACGCGGACATTATCCTTCCTCCCGATTATTTTGAAATTATGATTTCCGAATTAGAAAAAAATCCCAAAATCGGAATTATAGGAGGGTTGGTTTATATAGAAAAAAACGGAAAATGGATATATGAAAATATCTCCGGGAAAAACCATGTAAGAGGTCCCATAAAAACATACAGAAGAGAATGTTTTGAAGAGATCGGAGGATTACGTGAAACATTAGGATGGGATAATCTAGATATTCTGTTAGCCAGAATGCATGGCTGGGAGACAAAGGTCGTCGCTGATGTTTGGGTAAAACATTTGAAACCTACGGCACAAGTGTATAAAAAATCCAAAGCCGAGAAGTTGGGCGAGTATTTTTACAACATAGGACTGGATAAAAAATTAGCTTTTATATCGTCTGCCAAAGCTGCCTGGAAAGAAAAATCCCTGAAAAACTTCATCATTTCCTATAAAGCTTTTCTTTCATCGGAAAAAAAGAAAAAAGAAAGAAAAATTTCCCCGGAAGAAATTGATTTCATCAGGAAATATCGTTGGAACGAAATGCGAAAGAAATTCAGGCTCTTAATTTAGTATTGATAGTCTTATCTTAAAATAATCCGAACTCAGGTAGAAAAAATGTAAAAAATAACCCGGAAAATTTGGAAAAACGAATTTTTTTTCGTATATTTATAGTATAAGGCTTTTATACCTGTGTCTGAGAAGTGATTTCACCCGGTCTATTTCTTATTTCCTTTTATAAAATACAGGTTATTAATTATTTAATGCGGAATTCTTCCGTAAGGTTTAGCAGATCGGTTCTGTGTTTTTCCAAAAAAGAATACTCTAATTTTTCTATATCTTCTATGGAATTTCCTATAGAATTAAAAACTTCAGGAAGTTTTTCAGCGGAAGGTTTTTTTAAGACAAAACCCAGTCCATGGTCGGTATTTAAAACAAAAGTCGTCAGTTCGGGATGATTTTTTTTAATGTATACGATGGATTTCCATACATCACCATTCCAGATATTTTTCCAATCTTTATGAGTGGAAAATTTTTTTCGGGCAACATCAATACTTTCAGCCGGATAGGCGGCAATCTCGTCCAAAGGATTACAGTCGTGCAAAACGATAACCCCATCGGAAGCGGAATATTTCAGGGTATTCAGCGTGTCTTTTAACGATTGTCTGAACGTATGAAGTCCATCAATAAAAGTCAGGTCAATAGGATGCTCTTTAAGCGTAGAATCCTGAGTTTCAAAGAAACGATCGCTGGTCATTTCAAAAAAATGATTATTGAGATTATCAAAATTTCTGAAGATGAACCGTATCTTTTTTATAGGACTGAAATTAAAATACGGATCAACGGCGAATCTTTTCTTTGCACCTTTGATGTTAAACAGACATTTTCCCCGGTTAACTCCGATTTCCAAATAGTTTACTACATTATTTTCTTTAATTATCTGGTTTAGAACTTCTACTCTTGTCATGAAATTAGGATTAATAAAGTATAAACTCATATATCCAGTATTTAGTATCTTTACGGATTATTTTTTATTAAGTATATGGGTAGGGTAGCAGCTATAATTGTTACATATAACGGAGAAAAATGGATCAGACAATGTCTGGATTCCTTGTTGTCATCTACCCTGATTCCGGATATATTCCTTGTTGATAATAATTCTTCCGACGATACGGCGGCTGTTATAGAAAGAGAATATCCGAAGGTATCTTTTTTCAAATCGAAGGAAAATTTAGGCTTTGGAAAAGCCAATAATATATGGCTGAAAAAACTGTTTCAGGAGAATAAAGAATATGAATTTTTCTTTTTGATCAATCAGGATGCCTGGGTGGAAAAAAATTGTATTTTGCAACTGGTCGATTTTATGAAAACTCATGCAGATTACGGAATTCTAAGTCCGGTTCAGTATAACAAGGATTTTAGCGAGATTGATTTTAATTTTAAAGAATACAGCGCCCGGGGAAAGAATAAAGGAGAAGTAACAGAAGTTCCTTTTGTAAATGCAGCAGTATGGATGCTTAGCAAGTCCTGTTTACGAAAAACAGGATTGTTCAATCCTTATTTTATTCATTACGGAGAAGATAGGAATTATTGTAACAGGATAAAATACAACAATTTAAAAATAGGGATTTTGTGTAATGCAAAAGCCAATCACGACAGAGAAAGAACTACGGATGAAAAAAAGATGCTTAAATTAGCCAAAATAAAACTGGATTGTATTGTGCTGAACCCTGACAGCAGTCTGCTAAAAGCCTACATAGAAGCTTTTAAAAACGTTTGGGGAATTCCGAAATATTATCTTAAAATAATATCCGCAAAGCAGGGAATAAAAATGTTTTTTTATTTATTACGACATTATGTAGGTTTGATTTTTTCTTTAGAAATAATAAAAAACAGAAAACAACAAAAAAAAGGTGTATTTTTAATAGAAGAATAAAATGGGTGTAGTAGCACGACAGGGAGTCAAATACAGTATTATAAGTTATTTAAGTTTCTTATTGGGAACCTTTTCCACTGTTTTCATTTATCCCGAAAACACGGAATTTTTGGGAAAGATTCGTTTCATTCAGCCTTCGGCGGAATTGATATATCCCTTTGTGGTTTTCGGATTAAGCTACGCCGGTATTCGCTTTTATCAGAAATTCAAAGCCCAAAATCAACAAATAGATTTTTTATGGTTTTCCGTGAAGTTTATTTTAGCTGCCTTTGTGGTTATTTCTCTGCTTTATGCAACAGTGGCACATTTTGTTCCCCTTGTAAATAACTCCGATTCGTGGCAGATGAAGCAGTATGTGCTTCCTATAGTTCTGGTTTTGGCGATCACTCATCTTTTTTCCCGATACATCACCAATTTCAAAAGAGTCGTAGTTACCGGTATTTTTGAAAATTTCTTTCCTAAACTAGGTTCGCTTGCTACTTTCGTCCTTTGTGTTTATTTGGGCTTTTCGGTGGAATTTTCACTTTATGTTTTTGTAGGATTCTTTATTCTGGCAATGGTCGGTATTGTTTTATACTTTTTTCGGCTGAACAAAGACAAGAAAAGCGGAAATCTGGATATTTTAAAGAATAAGGAATTTCGGACGGAGTTGTTTTTTTTCTGCCTTTTTTCCCTTTTAGGAAACATCGGAAACCAATGGGCGCTGAGGATTGATAATTTTATGATTGCCGAGCTCATAGACTACAAACAGAACGGTATTTATTCCATTCTCATGTCTATCGTGGGATTTCTTACTGTTCCTTTGATGGGAGTATTTGCTATTTCCGGACCTATTATTGTCGAAAAACTGGAATATAACAAACTGGATGAACTTGGGGAATTCTACAAAAAAGTATCTAAGTTCCTTTTCCTTTTCGGAACGGTCTTATTAGCTTGTATTATCTCCGGAATGGATTATCTTTTTATGTTTATGAAAAACGGACAGGATTTGTTAAATGCAAAAACCATTGTTTATATTTTGGGTATTGCCACTCTTTTTGATCTTTCAACCGGATTCAACAGTCATATTATCAGCTACTCAAAATATTACAGGTTCAATATTTATATTATGCTGTTTCTTGCCGGTCTGACGATCCTCTCTAACTGGATATTTATCGTATATTTCAAACTGGGGATAGAAGGTGTTGCCTTGGCTACTGCCCTGTCTTTAACTATTTATAATCTGATAAAATTAGGGTTCAATTACCAAAAATTCAAAATACACCCGTTCTCTACAGACTATCTTTATATTTTAATTACAGGAATTATCAGCACGATAATAGCTTATTCCATTCCTGAGTTTCATAACAATCTGATAAACCTTATACTTAAACCCGGCACCGTTTTACTGCTATTCTTTATAGCTAATTTATGGTTGAAATTTCTCCCGGTTAAAAAGATTCTTACCACCAATCTTAAAACCTTTCTGACAGGAAAAAAATAAACTATCCTCAATTAATCAAAAATGAGATATTGCATAGAGGTTTAGGTGGAATTATTTCTTTTTCTCCTTTTTCTTTTTTCCTCTATAATAATCGTAGGCAAGATAAGCGGCAACAAGAACCAGAAAATAAGTCAGATAATTGGTTTTGTCTTTTAACGGAACATCGTTGTTGGGAATTCTAAACATTCTGTCCCACCTGATCTTAAACTTGGCAGGATGTCCGAAAAGATCGTTTTCAAACATTCCTTGTATGCTCAACCATGTAAATATCGGAGTTCCAATGATATGATCTTCCGGAACGTATCCGAAAAACCTGCTGTCCAGAGAATTATCCCGATTATCTCCCATCATCCAGTAATAATCTTGTTGGATGGTGTATGTATCGGTCTGTTTTCCGTTAATATAGATCTTATCTTTTTCTATTTTCAGATCATTGTATTCATAGTCTTTGATAATTCTTTCATACTGTTCCAAATTCCGTCGGGTCAGCTTAATGACATCTCCTTTTTTAGGAATTCGCAAAGGTCCGTATTGAGAGCTATTCCAACCGCTATGTAAAGGGAAAATAGACTGGGTGGTATCGATCTTTCCGTTTCGGTATGTAATGCCGTCATCTTCTTTGTTCTTGAAAAATATAGAAACGGAATCTACGGTGTTTAATTCTCTTAGTTTATTAGCTCCTTCTTCCGTAAGACCGTGGAAGAAATATAATTTTTTACCTGTGGCAATATCGCTTTGTTCCTCATATACTGCATAACCAAAGAGCTCTTCGATTTTTTTCCGGCTCATTCCTACTTCTGTTGCATATACAAGGTATGTGTGCTGCTGTTCTTCATCTTTTTTGATTTCTTCCGGTATTCCATTGATAAACAGGTTTCCGTTAACCAGTTGAATTTCATCTCCCGGTAGTCCCACACATCTTTTTACATAAGGATCTTTCCGGTCAATAGCCGTATGCAGGGAATCGGTGGGATAGTTAAACACTACTATATCATATCGTTTTACTTTTGTCCATCCGGGGATTCTCATATAGGGCAGGCGTATCTGATCTACGTATGAATCCGTTTGGTTTTGGGGTTGTTGACTGTTTCCAAGAGGGATTTTGTTTTGTAGAAAGGGCAATGCCACCGGGGTCATGGAGATCCTGATACCGTAGTTCATCTTACTGACGAACAGGAAATCGCCTACCAGCAAGGTTCTTTCCATGGAGCCCGTCGGGATGGTGAAAGGCTGTATGATAAAGGTGTGGATGATCGTTGCAAAGACTACGGCAAACAGAATTGCTGAGATGAAGGTTTCTTTTCTTTCTTCTTTTCCGGTATACAGAGTTTTAGGGGAATAATTCAGCCGGGCTAAAAAAATAAACGATAAAAACAAAGCTAACACGGCATCCGTAAAAGACCTTCGACCGTAATGCCGGACGAAATCAACGAGGATAATAGCACCCATTATAGGCCCGACAATAGGAATAAACACAATAAAAATCCACCACCAGGGACGATGAATGATCTTTAAGGTGATCAGGATGTTATAGAAAGGGAGTAAAGACTCCCAAGCTTTTCTTCCTGCTTTTTGAAATAATTTCCATGTAGTTATAAAATATAATACATTTGAAATTAGCGCAAATAATAAATAATATTGTAATAAATGCATTTAAAAGTTTTATAATATTATTAATAGGTATATTTTTTTCTTTTATTGTTACAAACTCTATGTTTTAGGCTAAAAATTAAAAACCTAACACATCTTTCATTGTAAATACGCCTTTTTTCCCGACCAACCATTGTGCCGCTAATAAGGCTCCGGAAGCAAATCCTTTCCGGGAACGGGCAACATGTTTGATTTCAATTTCATCTACTTCCGAATCATATAATACCACGTGAGTTCCGGGAACATCCTGAATTCTTTTGGCTTCAATTCCCAATTCGTTATTTTCCGTTCTGTCGGATAATTTCCATTTTTCAAAGCCGTAAACGGGAATGATCTCTTCTGCCAAAGTAATGGCGGTACCGCTGGGAGCATCTTTTTTCTCGGTATGATGAATCTCTTCCATACGGATGGAATATTCCGGGTATTTGTGCATGATTTCAGCCACTCTTTTATTGATTTCGAAAAACAGGTTTACTCCAAGGCTGTAATTGGAAGCGTAAATAAAAGCGCCGTTATGTTTTTTACAAAGTTCTTTCACTTCCGGTAATTTGTCTAGCCAGGCTGTGGTGCCGCATACCACAGGAACACCTAATTCCAGACAGGCGGTTACATTTTCGTATGCTGAGGAAGGGGTGGAAAATTCTATGGCTACTTCTGCATCGTTTATGTTTTCTTCAGTCGGTTTTTCTTCCAATCTTGCCACTATTGTATGACCCTGGGCTTCAGCTATTTTTTCTATGGCTTTGCCCATTTTCCCATATCCTACTAATGCTATTTTCATGATATTGATCTTTTAATTTAAATAAACATATTGAAACTAATGATTTTCAGAATGATAAGCTAAAAGATAAGCCTAATTTCTGATTACAAAACACAGAGTTGGCGTCATTAATGATGACCGGTTTAACTGCCAGATCTTTGTCTCTTTCAAAAACAGATAAATGGGCATCTACTACCGCATCCACTATATTCAGGAGATAAGCCAACGCGGTCAAAACAACAGCATAATCTCTGTATCTACGTTCCGAATCTTCTGCATTGGCAAGTATTCTTGGGGTTATTCCCTGAATTCCGGAAAATTCATGAGGTTCTCCGCTCAATTCTGCCAAGTATGCTTTATGATAACGTTTATAACGGTCATCATAGTATTTTATAAAGCCTATTCCTGTCCCTATTATTCCTAAAACAACAGGCGCTTTAATATATTTTTTGTTGTATAATTGTCCTAATCCGGGTAATATAGCGGAATACAAAGAGGCTTTTAAGGGGCTTCTCAACATGCTCTGGGTTAGAGAGTCGGTTCTGTTGCTGTTTCTTACCACCATCTCACCATCGGCAATTACCAAACTATCCGATGTTTCCCGATTTTGTGCCGGAACAGAACAACTAATAAGAAATGAAATTGCAATGAGTAGTGTTTTATATGTCATTCCAACAGTTTCTGAATTCGTTCAAATTCTTCTGCAGAGTCAAAATTAATGATGATCTTTCCTTTTCCTTTACCACTGGTCTTGATTTCTATACCGTCAGTTTCAAAATAGTCTTCGAAACTTTTTAATCCTTTCCTGATATAATTGGGTAATTCTTTTTCTTTTTTAACCTTTTTAGTTTTTGGGTTTTTAAAAGTACGTATGAAATCTTCCGTTTGCCTTACGGAGAGTTGTTCCCGCACGATCTTTTCGTATACGAACAGTTGTTGTTCCTGTTCTTCCAGAGAAATTAAGGCTCTTCCGTGTCCCATGGATATAATGTTATCTCTTATTCCTGTCTGAATAATGGGGGAAAGTTTTAACAGTCTTAAATAGTTGGTAATGGTGCTGCGATCTTTCCCTACTCTGTTGCTTAAATTTTCCTGAGTTATGTGTATTTCTTCAATTAATTTTTCAAAAGAAAGGGCTATTTCTATGGGATCTAAATCTTTTCGCTGAATATTTTCAACTAAAGCCATTTCCAGCAATTCCTGATCATTAGCCAAGCGAATGAATGCGGGCAATTTTTTTAATCCGGCAAGCAATGAGGCTCTGTATCTTCTTTCTCCGGAAATCAGATCATATTTGTTTCCATTTTTTCGAACGGTGATGGGCTGTATCAGTCCCAACTGTTTTATGGAGGAAGATAGTTCTTCCAATGCTTTTTGATCAAAATTGGTTCTGGGCTGATTGGGGTTGGTGATAATATCTTCCAGTGAGATCTCTACGATATTCCCGACTAATTCTTCTGCTCCTTTTTCTTCTGCGGAATTAACTTTTTTTGAACTTTCACTTAAGATCGCGGATAGACCTCTACCCATTGCCCGTTTTTTCTCTGCCGCCATAATCTACTTTGCTTCTGCTTTATTTTTGTTTAATACTTCTTCTGCCAATAAAATATAGTTAATAGCTCCTTTACTTTCGGCATCATATTTTAATATTGATTCTCCGAAACTCGGCGCTTCGCTCAGGCGTACATTTCTCTGGATCAAATTTTCGAAAACCATATCGGGGAAATGTGTTTTCACTTCCTCCACCACCTGATTTGACAGTCTGAGACGGGCATCGTACATGGTCAGTAACAATCCTTCAATGGTTAGATCCGGATTGTGTAGTTTTTGTACGCTGTTGATGGTGTTCAATAATTTCCCTAATCCTTCCAGGGCGAAATATTCGCATTGGATAGGTATAATTACGGAATCCGCAGCTGTTAAAGCATTTAAGGTTATCAGTCCTAAAGAAGGAGCGCAGTCAATAATGATGAAATCGTAATCGTTTCTAATATCTTTCAATGCTTCTTTCAGCATGTATTCCCGGTTTTCCTTATCCACCAATTCTATTTCAGCCGCCACTAGATCAATATGAGCCGGAATCAATTCCACATTGGGAGATGTAGTGGGCTGTATGGAATCTTTCGCCGAAACGCTGTGTTCCAAAACCTCATAAGTACCTGCCTCCACTTCTTCAATATTCACCCCTAATCCGGAACTGGCATTCGCCTGCGGATCAGCATCAATAAGTAAAACTTTTCTTTCCAAAACACCAATCGCCGCCGCCAGATTAACGGCGGTTGTAGTTTTCCCTACTCCTCCCTTTTGATTAGCAATCGCAATAACTTTTCCCATCAGTTTATTAAAATTTCAAGTTGTAAAAATACAATTTTAAAACGGATTTTAAGAGCCTGTTTAAATTTTATTCAAATATTTATTTTTAGGTTCTAATTATATTTTGCATTCTTTTTAAGCTCTTTTGAGCGTCTTTTTCACTTTTTCTTCTTGATTTAGCCCGCTA
>JAISMV010000052.1 GCA_031276535.1 Flavobacteriaceae bacterium | reverse complement strand
GTAAAGCCGGGTCTTTCTTGCTTTTTCATACGTAAATATACAAAAAAAATACATTTAAAAGTATATTAATCAGGCTTTTGTAGTTTATTTTTTAACTTTTACTTTTGCAACGGTCTTCTATTTATAATCAGAAAATAGAAAAAGCATTAGCTATGACCAAATTAGCTCATTGGTTCAAACAAGTAGAAGAATCCGGTTTTAAATCATTTAACACCTTACTGAAAACTTTTATAATCCATTATAATGACATTTTAAATTACTTTAATAACAGAAGCACGAATGCCTCAGCAGAATCTTTCAATGCTAAAATCAAAAAGTTCAGAAGTAATTTTAGAGGTGTGAGAGACAGAGCTTTTTTCTTGTTTAGATTACAGAATATTTTTGCTTAGTCCACATCTTTTGTATTTGATCCCTTTTTCTTCGGGTTTGCTTTTGGTATCCATTACTCAAAATTTCGCATATTTTCTTTAGATTAATATAAAGAAAAAAGCGACCTCATAGACCGCTTTACATGTTTTCACAACGGAATAATCCTTATTGTGAATTGCTTCATAAAATTAGTTGTACAAAAATATAAAATATTTTGATAAAAAACAAAAATAATAATAATCATATAAAAATAAATTGTAAATTGCTGCAATTGTAATCTTTGATTAAGATAAATAGATATGAAAAAGCATATATTAGGTTTAGATCTTGGAACAAATAGCATTGGTTGGGCATTGGTGGAGATTGATCATGAAAAGAAAATAGTAAGAATTATTGGACTTGGTTCAAGAATTTTACCCATGAATGCAGGCGATATTGCTAAATTTGAAACTGGTGGTAAATTGTCGAGTAGTGCAGCACAAAGAACAGATAAAAGGTCACCTCGCCGTTTAAATGAACGTTATTTGCTAAGACGTGATAGATTGCATTGCATATTGAACTTATTGCAATATTTGCCGGAACATTATCGCTTGTCCATAGAATTTGAAAATGAAAAAGGCAAACGAAGCGGTAAATTTAAAAAAGGAATGGAAGAAAAGCTTGCTTACTATAAAGATGATAATGGTAAGTACCAATTCTTGTTTATGAATGCTTATAAAGAAATGGAAAAAGAATTTCAGCAGCAACATCCCAATCTGTTCTACATTAAAAATAATGGAAAGCAGACAAAAATTCCGTACGACTGGACTTTGTATTATTTGAGAAAAAAAGCACTTCAGGCAACAAACAACGAATTAACCAAGGAAGAACTTGCATGGATAACTTTAAGTTTCAATCAAAAAAGAGGCTATGAAAAGGTAATTGGACAAGATGAAAAAGAGCAGAAAGAAGGGGAATTACGAGAAACTTTTACGGGCAAAGTAAAAAGTGCAACTAAAATACCTAATACAGAATTCTATGAAATTGTTCTTGTTGATAATAAAGATAATGAATTATACCGATATAAAGAAGAATCTAAATTTCAAATTACGTTTAAAGACGATTTAAAAGAAGTTGAAATTGTATCAAAGTATGATGATGATGGGAATGTTGGTAGTAAAAATGTGAAATACATTATCAATGAAATCAGAAACCTATCAGTAACTGATGTTCGCAATACGGAAAGAAATTCTGTATTTGAAATAGAGTTGGAAACAGGATGGAAGGAACAACAAAGTAAATTTACCCCTAAATGGAAAGATACCAAACGGGATTTTATCATTAAAACCACATACGATAAAAATGGAGACAGAATACTAAAAGGAAAAGATAAAGGACGTAATATTGGTATTCCTGAAAAAGAAGATTGGGCTTTAGTGAAATTAAAAACAGAAACTTCTATTCATGCATTCAATACTGAACATGGTACAATAGGTCTTGCACCTTTCATTTACCACAATTTACTTCAAAATCCAAACCAAAAAATCAAAGCAGATTTGGTAACGGTCATAGAAAGAGATTTTTATGAAGAAGAATTGAAAGCAATTTATGAATCACAAGAAAAATTTCACCCTGAACTAAAAAATAAAGAATTATATAAACAAGCAATCGAATTATTGTATCCTAATAACGGAGCTCACAGGAGTACTTTGGCTAATTTGAGTTTTAAAGATCTGATAGGTGTAGATATTTTATTTTACCAGAGAGATTTAAAATCAAAAAAAGCATTAATTGCTGATTGTGAGTATGAAGAAGAAAATTTTGAACAAGTTAATCTTAAAACAGGAAAGAAATACAAAAAGGCATTAAAAGCTATTCATACGGCAAATCCATTGTATCAGGAATTTCGATTATGGCAAATTATAAAAAATTTAAAAATCATTAAACTTGAAGATATTACTAATGATGAGATTGTACTAAATCAAGATGTTAGCAAAACTCTTTTATCACCTGAAATAAAAGAAAAAGTATTTGAATTTCTAAACAACAAAAAAGAGGTTACTCAATCACAATTGTTAAAGAAATTATCTGAATTTCACAACGATAAGACAATTTCTCCTAAAGATTACAAATGGAATTATCCTCAATACGATGATAAAGAAAAGAAAAATGAGTATAAAATTGTTTGCAATCCGACAAAATATGAGTTTATTTTAAGAATAAAAAGGATAAAGGGTTTTGATTGGGAAAAGTTTTTATGTTCTGAAAATGAATACTTATTATGGCATTTTTTCTATTCTGTAAAAAAGAAGTCTGAATTTTTATCGGGATTAAATTCATTAATTGGAAAATTATTGAAACGGGCAGAAATATCAGAAGAATACAAGAATGATTTGGTAAAAAACTTTAGCACATTTAGTGGTTATAAAAACGATTATGGGACATATTCTGAAAAAGCAATCAAAAAACTATTACCATTCTTGCGATTAGGTAAATATTGGAAACAAGAAGATGTAGAACGGGTATTGGAAAGTCGTTCTTCAGATGTATTAGAAAAAGTTGAGAAAGTTTTGGGTAAAGTAATTGAAAAAGAAGGAATTAATGGCGAAATATCAGATTTTCAGGGATTGTGGCTTTCAAGTGCTTGTTATTTGGTATATGGTAGATATTCGGAGGTAGGAGATGTGAAATTCTGGACATCACCGTATGATATAGAAAACTTTATAAAAAATGAGTTTAAGCAACATTCGCTTAATAATCCGGTAGTTGAAAAAGTTTTGATAGAAACTTTACAGGTTGTAAAAGATATTTGGATGTATTATGGAGAAAAAACTGATGGAGTGGATGAAAATGGGCGGCATATTTACAAAAAACTTTTCGACCGTATTCACATTGAATTGGGACGTGAAATGAAGAAAAACAATAAACAGAAACAAAATGCAGATAAAAAAAATAGTGAAAATAGAAAAACCAATGAGAGAATTATAGAGTTGTTAAAAGAACTGAAAAGAGAATATAAATCCCCATTTCAACAAACACGATTGAAAATATTGGAAGAAGGGTTGCTGTCTTCTATTGAATACCATAAAGATAATGTTATTTACTCAAACACGATTTCTCCGTCTAAAGAATACCCCAAATTCGAAATAAGCAAAAAAGAAATTAGAGAATTTATAAATAAAGATATTTCAAAAGTAAGCAAAAGTGAACTTGAACGTTATAAACTTTGGTTAGACCAACGTTATCTGTCGCCATATACAAAAGAAGTCATTAAACTTTCCGATTTATTTGATAGAAAAAAGTATGAAATTGAACATATTTTTCCGCAAGAGCGTATTACATTAAATTCACTTGATAATAAGGTGATATGCGAGACTGAAGTCAATAAGGACAAAAAAGCAGATACCGGATATGGCTATATTTTGAGGGCGAAAGAAAAAGAGATTTTTTGTGCAGCTCACGGAAAAAAAGTTAGAATACAAAGTATTGAATCGTATGAAAAATTGGTTAAGGAGAATTTTACAGGTAAAAAACGAGAAATACTTTTAAGTAAAGATATTCCAAACGAATTTACCAATAGCCAAAAAGTAAATATGCAATACATATCCAAGATGGCTGTAAAATTACTGAGTAATATAGTTCGCGAAAAAGACGAAGATACTTATCGTTCCAAAAATGTTTTAGCAACCAATGGACAAATTACTTCCGTGCTGAAACAGCATTGGCAATTAACCGAAACATGGAACAAATTGATGTCGCCTCGATATGAACGTTTGAATGAATTAACCGATTCAAATCTATTTGGCGAAACAAAATTGATAAATGGGCATAAAGTTTTTGTGAATAACAATCAAATTCCTCAACAAATAAATAAAAATTTTGACTCCAAACGCATAGACCACCGACACCATGCGTTAGATGCGTTAATTATCGCGCTTACTACCGAAAACCATGTGAATTATCTAAACAATATCTCTTCTCAAGAAGAAGGCGAAGATAAACTTAAAACAAGAAAAGCCATTAAATATCAATTAACCAATACTCGAAAAGGACACGACGAAGAAAAAGAATGGTATTTCTTACCACCGGTACAATTGAGAACAAAAGAAGGCATTGTGGAATATAATTATCAGTACAAGAATACAAGCGGAAACGTTTTTAAAAATATTGTACTGACAGCATTAGAAGATACGGTTGCAAGTTTCAAGCAAAAAAATAGAATTATTCGTCAACGTTGGAACAAATATTCTACTTATAAAGATGGAAAACTTGGTGTTAAACGTCAAAAGAAATTAGAAAAAAAGGAGAATTTCAGTGTTAGACAATCGCTTCATATGAAAACAATTTATGGGAAAGTGAAACTTGCATATAAAACAAAAGATATCTCATTGGAAGAAGCTATTCTTGAAGATTATGATATTGTTGACAGTCAGTTTGCGGAGCAAATTGAAAGCATGAAAAGAGATTTATCTAAAAATGAAATTATTGCTCAATTATCGGTTAGCTATTCAACTGTAAAAGTATATGATAAATTTGTAGCAACACGGTATGGTCATGAATTGAAAAGTTTGGAAACAGTTTCTTCCGATAAAATTATATCTGTTATTGAAAAGATAACAGATACGGGTATTCAACAAATATTAAAGAATCATTTGAAAAATTGTGACTCTGATCCGCAAAAGGCTTTTTCGTGTGATGGGATAAAAGTATTGAATGATGCTATTATAGAACCAGGACACGGTTTGACTAAAAAGGGAAAACCGCATAAGCCAATTTACAAGGTTAGAAAGGCATATGCGATGGGTACAAAGTTTACAGTTTCCGAAGAAGGACAAAAAAGCACCAAATATGTAGTAACTGATGCTGGATGTAATGCTTTTTGTGGAGTTTATGAAAACAATGAAAATAGAAAACGAAAATTCTATATCCCTACACTAAGAGAAATTTTGAATGATTTGAAAAATGGGGAAAATCCTTACCCTAATAATCACCCCAATTTTCCCGAATACCGTTTGTTATTTGTTTTAAGTGTCAATGATTTAGTTTACCTTCCAACTCAAGATGAAATAGATAATAACATTCCAATAGATATTGATAATCTTGATAAAAGCAGAATATATAAATTTGTAGACGGCAGCGGAGAGATATTGAATTTTGTTCCTGTAAATGCATCTTCATTACTCTATGATGTATCTAAAAAAGATGCAAAGGAAATGAAAAAAGAACATTTGTTAGAGTATGAAGGAAGCATATTGCTAAATGAATTAGGGTTAGGTAATGAAAAACCAAAAAATCAAAGAGCAATTACGGGAGAAATGATAAAAAATACATGTATTAAACTGAATATTGACCGTTTAGGTAATATTTCAAAAGCGTAATTATGACCCGATCCCAATTCCTTAAAAGCCTTATCGGTCTGTATGGATGGATTTGCTTTTTTGCCTCTAGGGATGGTAAAACAACACCAAAGAGTGTATTTGCTGCAATGTATTGTACGAAGTTTTCGGTTTTATGAAGAACAAAAATTATTAATTAAAATTAACAAACATCAACTTCCTAAACAATACGGTTTTTTGGATTTTAGTAAATCTTGTGAAAATATAATTGATACTTTTAATCAAGATAGTGAGTATATAATTGCGAATATGAATGAAATATCATTATTACCGGAATATATAGAAAAATTTATTGAAAGAACAGACAAACTGGGAAATAAAATAATTGAAATAATTTTAAAGAAATAATCCATGTTCAAACGAACCATCTACATCGGAAATCCGGCTTATCTGAAGTTGAAAGATAACCAAATGCAAATCATTGATCCGGAAACAAAAGAAGTGAAAGGCTCTGTGCCGTTGGAAGATATGGGATTCTTGGTGTTGGATAATTTCCAGATTACTTTAAGCCATCAACTTATGGTTCAATTGCAGGGAAATAATGTGGCAATTGTCAGTTGTGATGCCCATCATCTTCCCTTTGCCCTGATGCTCCCAATGGCGGGTCATGTAGAGCATTCCGAAAGGCTCAAAAATCAGTTGAATATTTCGGAACCCCTCAGAAAACAACTTTGGAAGCAGACAGTGGAAGCGAAAATTAGTCAACAAATGTTGCTGTTAAAAAAGCTAAACAAAGAATTTAAGCCTATGGAAACCTACCTTTCCGGGGTGAAGTCGGGCGATTCAACCAATATGGAAGGAAT
>JAISMV010000085.1 GCA_031276535.1 Flavobacteriaceae bacterium | reverse complement strand
ACCAAGTAACAGAATTTTTTCATTTAACACTTTACAAAGGTATATTTTTTGCTTAAAAATAGTCATAGATACGTTTATGATTTTGGTCATATTTACTGCAAAGTTTATAAAAAGCAATTAGAGCCAGTATAAATTTTATTCAAATATTTATTTGCTGTTCTAATTATATTTTTCATTCTTTTTAAGCTCTTATGAGCGTCTTTTTCACTTATTCTTCTTGATTTAGCCCGCTAAATCTTCTAATAAAAAGCAAAAAATCCAACTCAAAAATAGCAATAAAAAATAATCGCAATAAAATTTAAACAGGCTCTAATAGACAAGTTAAATTATTTTTTTACTTTTACTTCGTTATGAATATAGAAATAGAACCTTCCTGGAAAAAGTTATTACAATCAGAGTTTGAAAAACCCTATTTTTCTTCATTAATTGATTTTGTAAAGCAGGAATATAAGACGTACACATGTTTTCCCAAAGGAAAAAATATTTTTAAAGCCTTTGAACTGACTCCTTTTGACCGGGTAAAAGTTGTTTTACTGGGTCAGGATCCTTATCACGGAATAGGACAGGCCATGGGATTATGTTTTTCTGTTCCGGACGGAATTGTGTATCCTCCGTCTTTAAGGAATATTATTATTGAATTGAAGAGCGATGTGGGAGTAGACCTAAAGTCAGGAGATTTATCATCCTGGGCAGAGCAGGGGGTATTCTTACTGAATGCTACTTTGACCGTTCGCGCTCATCAGGCAGGTTCTCATCAGAAACGCGGATGGGAATCTTTTACAGATTCCGTGATACAAAAAATATCTTCGGAAAAGGAAAATGTTGTTTTTATTCTCTGGGGAAGCTATGCTCAGCAGAAAATTAACCTTATCGATACACAAAAACATTGTATAATAAAATCCGTACATCCCTCTCCCTTATCTGCGCACAGGGGCTTTTTCGGCTCAAAACCGTTTAGCAGGACGAATTCTTTCCTTCTTTCTAAAAATATTGAACCTGTTCAATGGTAAATTGAACAGGTTCAAAAATAGTAAGTAATATTAATTCTTTAACTTGTTACTGTTTATTTTTTCTTGTCTTTCTTTTTTGATTCTTCTTCCAATTGCTTCATCATCTTCTTCTCATTCTTTTTTAATTCTTCTTCCAACTGTTTCATCATCTTCTTCTCATTCTTTTTATACAGTTTCTTTTCTTTTTTGGTCATGTTTTCGTAATTCTTCTCAAATAGTTGAGAGGCATCTCCAACTTCCCCTTCTGTTACTCGTATTTCATCAACTGTTTCATCTACTACGGGTACTTCCGGAGTTTGTACTTCTTCTATGATATTATCTGGTTTATTTTGCTCAGTTACAGCTGGTTTCGGTGTGGTTTCAATTACTACCGTTTCAATTACCGGTGTCGCAGGTTCGGTTGGTGCAGCTTCAATTACCGGTTCTTGTACGGGTTCTGCTACTGCTGCTTTAACTTCTGGTGCAGGCTCGGTTACTACTGCTTCAATTACCGGTTCCTGTACGGGTTCAGCTACTGCTGCTTTAACTTCCGGTGCAGGCTCGGTTACTACCGGTTCCTGTACGGGTTCAGCTACCGCTGCTTTGACTTCCGGTGCAGGTTCTGTTACTACTGCTTCAATTACTGGTTCCTGTACGGGTTCAGCTACCGCTGCTTTAACTTCCGGTGCAGGTTCTGTTACTACCGCTTCAATTACCGGTTCCTGTACGGGTTCGGCTACCGCTGCTTTAACTTCCGGTGCAGGTTCTGTTACTACTGCTTCAATTACCGGTTCCTGTACGGGTTCAGCTACTGCTGCTTTAACTTCCGGTGCAGGCTCTGTTACTACCGGTTCAATTACCGGTTCCTGTACGGGCTCGGCTACCGCTGCTTTAACTTCCGGTGCAGGCTCGGTTACTACCGGTTCAATTACCGGTTCCTGTACGGGTTCAGCTACTGCTGCTTTAACTTCCGGTGCAGGCTCAGTTACTGCCGCTTCAATTGCCGGTTCTTGTACCGGTTCCGGTGCGGGTTCAGCTATCGCCTGTTGAAGAGGTGCAACTTCTGTATGTTTTTCTTCGGGTACAATAGTTTCCGTAGAAACCGGTTTTTCTATTGCACCTTTGCTTTTAGAAGTATTCCTTTTTACTATTTCACTTTTTACTATGCTTCCGTCTATAATTTCCCAATATTTATTTCCACTGGCATCCTCAAAAATAATTATCTCTTTGGGAGAAGAAAATGCCGCGGAAGAAGCTGCTCTTCCACCACTACCGCTTACTTCTATGGTTTCATTTTCGCTTTTAAATGTGAAAGTATAATTTCCATTGCCGCTTGTTGAAGGATTTCCTCTCCAAATCTGGATATTTTCTCCTACCTGCTTAAAGTAAACCCCTTCCGTGGAGGCTTCTTTAATTTTTCCGTCCTGACCAAAAACAGAAAATGTTAATAATAAAAGAAAAACACTACAATTTTTTTTCATGATCATTAATGTTGATTATAATTATTTCAGGTTACTAATATACAATTTTATTTGCAAAGTATATATATTTTCTATTATTTTTTCATTTCATTTTTATTTTCCTGTTTTTATCAGAGTTCTTATTTCGTAGTCTCTACTTTTTCAGCTCATTAGTATAAGGAAGAGTTCCCGCATTCTTTTTCAATTTGAAATTTTTAAAATCCTCCGTAGCTTCTATTCCGTGTACGGAAATATTGGTGGTAACTCCGTCTGCCCTATATATTTTCACGGTATCATGGGAATAAATTTTCCTCTCTTTCTTATTCCAGAAAATATGATTGGTTTTTAACGTATCTTTATCCGAATTTATGATAATTACATTCTTCTTTGCTTCATACCATCCTTCAGTTTCTATTACTTTGGCATAATCGGCTCTTAAATGACCGGGAACTGTTTTCCCCTTTTCCTGAAAATCCATGTCTATTCCTTTAGGAAAAACGGTATAAGGGGTTGGAGCGTATTCGTATTCTTCAATCAGAGGAGCTCTGAGCTTGATGATTGTATAAACAGAGTCGGTCATAACCATATGAGCATTATATATCTTTCTTGATACAAAATGAGTGTTTTTAGCTGCGGGATTTTCAGTTGCCACATCTGAACATGAGGTAGCAACAAGTATAAAACAGAAAAAAAACACAGAAAAATATATTGAAAACCTTTTTGCTTTCATAAAATAAATAAATGAAAAAGCTGACATCTCCGAAAGAATCTTCTTTTAATCATATTGTCTTTTTCTAAACCAAAGGTCATCAAAGTTAAGACCGATTTTGAAATTTATAAAATTTTCCTGAATCAATCCGTTTGATTTTGTTCCTCTTTGTCCTAATTCAATACCTACGTTCAGCAAAGAAGGATCCTGACGTCCCTGCTTTCCTAAAGGTAAGCCCAATCCCGCCGTAATACCGAATTGGTTAATGGTTTTACTGTTTAGCTCAATGCCGGTGTTTTCATAGTAAATTCCATAACGGTAAATAACTTTTTCAAAATAAGATCTGAATCCGTTTATGTTAGGGACAATCCACCCTCCGACGGCAATGCGGTGCTTGTTCTTATAGGTAAAATCGTCTTCGGGGATTTTTAATTTTGACTGATTGCTAAACTTATAATCCAGTCCTAAAGACCATTTATATTCTTTTCCGTATGCGACTCCCAAGGAAAGGGAAGAAGGCAATCTGGCACCATGTTTTCCATGTACATAATCTAATGTGTCTATGGATTGTTTTTCTCCGGTGTAATCATAATGATATGTGGAATAAAGATAATCAACATTTGTATCAATGGTATGTCCTATATTATAAGTGGCTCCTATTTTCAGCAAATGGTCGTCTTTTAATTTCTTTTGATAGGCTGCTCCCAGAGTATAATCAAAAAAACTGTATTCTTTTTTGTTAAATATTCCGGATATTAACGCGGCGTTTTGGACGGAACTTTCCTGTTCTTTTTTCAATTCCCCCCAAACATATCCGATCTTTGCGCCCAGAGATATTTCCTTATTTATATTGTATGCATAAAAACCACTGAAAGCGTTCAATCCTCCCCGTCCTTTTAAGACGGATTTTTGATTTACCACGTCGGAAATATCCAGATTCATATCATAGCCTAAATTCGTATACGGTTGCAGATTCAGCCCTAATCTGGAGTTTTCGTTAATAGGAAATGCAAGGGATACATTAGATAAGTACGTAGTGGAACGTTTGCCGCTCTGATCGGATGTTTTCGCATCCGTATAGTCTGTATTTATCCCCAGATTAAAACTGGTGTACCGCAGGTTTCTGTTCGCAGCAGGATTTATAAAGTTGGCTTCATTGGTAAAATCTGAAATATAAGAGGTGCCTGTTCCCCCCATGGAGGAAATGACAACATCCGTATTGATCTTACTTTCTCCCCAGCCTATAGAGGAATAAGGAGAGGTTGAAGTTTGCTGGGCATTGATCCAGCCAGTGAAAACAATAAGCGGGATTATCAGGGAATTTTTAATTTTCATTCAACGTGTTTTTAAATATAAAGTGCAAAGATGTTAATAATGTACCGATTATAAAAATAAATAAACCTAAAAATTAAACGTAAAATTTTTTGGAATATTTTTTTTGGAAAAATATTTTGTTCTTAAAAAGATTGTACTATATTTGCAATCCAAATCTGAGGTACCTTAGCTCAGTTGGTAGAGCAAAGGACTGAAAATCCTTGTGTCCTTGGTTCGATTCCAAGAGGTACCACTTCAAAAAATCCGCAATCAATTCATAAAGAGAAGGTTGCGGATTTTTTGCTTTTCAGGGGGGATTTTTTCATCAAAAACTTTCGTACGGGAACAATTCTAAATTAGAAGTTTATTAAGGTGTTTTCCAATTAAATAAAAACAAGATTTTTATAAAAAAGAAGTAGAAAATTTGGTAAAGAGGAAGAAATTTCGTATCTTTATAAGATGGGGACAAATACCGTTTTTTAACAAAAAACATCCGGCGGTTGTTAATCAGCACGATTTTTTCAATAGTCAGATTCAGGTTATAAAAAATTTAACGGAAAATAGAACTCCGGTTTAATTCGTAATTCAAACCCTGATAATTTCAGGTTTCCTTAACATAACTTAAGTTTCCAAAAAACAAATAATAAAAGAGTTTGTTTTTTACTCTTTTTCAGTAAGAGTATTTCTATTTTTATAGTCTGATAATTAATACTTTAGTTGGTTTGAAAACTTCCCATGAAATTTAAACGTATGCTAAAAGATATTTTTCATTTGAAATTATTTACTTTTGAAAAAGTTTCTAAATATGTCATTTATCATAAAAAAAGTTGCGTTTAATCATTGTTTTTGTTTCGATTTAGTAAATATATTTGCTCTATCGAAAAATGAAAATCATTTTTTAGCTAAAACCAAAATTAAAAAACAACTTTATGGATACAAAAAAGACCCATGATGGACCTTTAGTAATAGCGATTGATTCATCAACCACTTCAACCAAGGCAATCATTGTTGATGTAACCGGCTGTGTTTTGGAAACCGCAAAACGAAATATTCAGCTGCATACTCCGGCTATGGATTTTTACGAACATAATCCGATACGTTGGTGGGAAACAACCAAAGAATGCGTAGAAGAAGTATTGGCAAAATTATCCTCTAAAGACAGAGAACGTGTAGCAGCAATCGGAATTACCCACCAGAGGGAAAGCTTTGCTCCGTTCGATAAAAACGGAAAGCCCCTGCGTAATGGTATTCTTTGGCTGGATGGCCGTGCTACCAAACAAATACGAGCGTATGGCTCATCTCATATCCATGATCTTTCGGGAAAACCTCCGGGAGTAACTCCGGGTATTTATAAAATGGCCTGGGTAAAAGAAAATGAACCCGAAATTTTTGAAAAAGCATATAAAATAGTAGATGTACTTTCATACATTACCTGGAACCTTACCGGACGATGGGCTTCCTCTGCAGCCGCGGCGGATTCATTAGGACTATTGAACATCAGAGAATTTGATTACAGCGATGAATTATTGGATATTGCCGGAGTGAAACGCGAACAGATGGCGGAATTAGTACCTCCGGCAGAAGTAATTGAGATGCTGAAACCCGAATTGGCGGCAGAATGGAATCTTCCCGGACCAATTCCGATCATTGCGGGATTGGGAGACGGGCAGGCAGCCGGAATCGGAGCGGCGGCAGTTTCTCCTGAAGTGGCGTTTTTAAATTTGGGAACTGCCGTAAATGCAGGAGTGGAAAGCCCTGTTTATAAATGCGATTCCGTGTTCAGAACCCATGTTTCCGGTATCAAAGGCAACTATGTGTTTGAAGTGCTTCAGTCTTCCGGGTCTTATCTGGCAGGCTGGTTCAGACAATCGTTGGGAGACCCTAAATTATTAGGCGAACCGGATCCGGAATTAGATAAAGAAGCCTCAAAGATACCTCCGGGATGCGAAGGATTGGTAACCTTACCTTACTGGAACGCCGTACAAAGCCCTTATTGGGATTCGGTTGCCCGAGGCGCGGTAGTAGGGTGGAGAGGAACCCATTCAAGGGCACATATGTATCGTTCCATTCTGGAATCCATCGGTTTCGAAATGAAATTGAATCTGGAATCTATCCAAAAAGGAACAGGAGTTCAGCTTACCTCTATCCGTGCAATGGGAGGAGGAACCCGATCTGCGCTTTGGAAACAGATCATGGCGGATACTATCGGTATTCCTATTACTGTTTGTCTGGAAGATGAAATATCCGCTCTGGGAGCATCCGTGTTGGCTATGGCAGGCATAGGGGCGCACGGTTCTAAGGATGTGGCAAATTCCGCAAAACAAATGGCACGTTTCGGAGATACCGTGGAACCGAATCTGAAACAGACTGAGAGATATAATGAAATAGCTCAGATTCAACGACAGTTGTATCCTCAGCTGAAAAATATATTTGAACAGCTTCATGTTTTGTCTGAGAAATATCCGTCAACCAAGCCGGAATCACCCAAGGCAGAACTTTAAAAAATAAGAACACAGAATTTATAAAAAACAGAAATAAACAATAAAAATGGCAATTATTACAATTTTAGGAGCAGGTGCGATGGGGTCAGGATTATGTACTCCGGTTCGCAATGCAGGTTGGGAAGTCAGACTTTGGGGAACCTGGTTGGATGATCATTTGATTGATGCCTGTGAAGCAGGAAAATCACATCCACGGACTAAGGTGCCTTTGGCGGAAGGAGTTAAGCTTTATCGTTGCGCAGATCTGGATAAAGCCTTGGAAGGAGCGGATGTAGTAGTGATGTCTGTCGCTTCGGCAGGAGTTCCGAAAATTACAGAAATGGCGTTACAGGGAATTTCCAAAGCTAAAGCGCTATGGCTTACTTCTAAAGGATTCTGTCCTGATGAAAAAGGGAAAATTCAACTTCTTCCCGAAGCGATACGTACGATAGCTAAACAAAAGGGAGTGGAGATACCTCCGATTGTAGCTATCGCCGGACCGGTTAAAGCAAATGAATGTGCCGAAGGAAAACCAACGGCTACTATATTCGGATGCAAAGACATTGAGGTTTCCCGCAAATATGCAAGAGAAGCCCGCACGGAAGTATATTGTATTGAAGCCACCGATGACGAAACCGGAGTGGAAATCTGCGCTCCGATGAAAAACGTATACGCGATCGCTTTGGGGATTGCAGACGGTCTGGAGGAAGGAACCGGATTTCCGCATCATAACCTGAAGGCTGCCACGTTTAATCAGGCAATAAAGGAAATGTCTTTATTAGGTCAGGCGTTGGGTGCGAAACCGGAAACGGCGTATGGACTTCCCGGAGTGGGAGATCTCGAAGTAACCGGTTTATCGGGAAGAAATAAGGTATATGGAGTACGAATAGGAAAAGGAGAGACGGCAAAAGAAGCGTTAGCGGAAATGGAGCGTCTGGAACAAACCGTAGAAGGCGTTCCAGCGGCAGGATTAGCAATGACTTTTGTGGATCAGTCGGTTTCTCATATCAAAGATCAGCTTCCATTGTTAAAAGCGGTAAACCGGATTTTGGCAGGAACTGATGTGCCTGTGGTTAAAATCATTTCAGAAGCAGTTCTTCCCAAAATGCCATGACAAGGCAGTTATAAACACGACTAGGTAGTTATTAATGTAAAAAGCATCTGTTCAAAAGTTCAGATGCTTTTTCTATGAAAAAGTTTCGATTTAGCCGAAGAATTATAAGTTGACGGTTTAATGGTCGTAATATGTTGTTCGCAATGAGTTTCACAATTACGGGCTTGTACGGAGAATCCGGAACGGACAGGAACATACAAAAAAAACCGCTAAACCTATTAGCGATTTTTCAATAACTAGATATGTTCTAAGCAAGTTATCTTTTAGCTCTGTATTCGCTAACAGTTAATTGCTTTCTGCCCTTTGCTCTACGTCTTTCCAAGACTTTTCTTCCATTGGCTGTTGCCATTCTTTCACGGAAACCATGTTTGTTTCTTTTTTTTCGTTCTGAAGGTTGAAATGTACGTTTCATTGCTATAGTATCTTAATCTTTTTTCTGTTAAACTTTTTAGAGTTGCAAAGGTACTATTTATTTTTTATAATCCTACCTATTAAATTACTTTTTACTGTTAAAAGAGTTAATTTAACCTTATTTTTAATTACGTAAATGCGCTGCTTTTATTCATAAAGCTTTTATATAGAGTACTTTTCTTCAATAATGTTTTTCTGATTCCTGTTTAATTCCAAATAAAAATAACGAATTTTTCGGGAAATTTTTTCTTTTCTTTTTATAGAGGTGGTGGTTTATCTGTGTATACCCCAAGTATTTTTTCACAACATGATTTTAATGTTTTAGTCCTGCCTTTCAGGCAGAGAGAGTTGCTGTGTGTGCATTCCGAAGGTCGCTTTAATACATCAAAAACACACCCTGATACAATATTTCACCACAGATAATTATGGTGTAGATCCAAAGCAAAGAGTTGATAAGTAATCTTTTAAAAGATATACAGGACAATATTGCAGGTTCCGTTCCCGGGATTTCTATGATGATATGGAGCAATTAATAATTTAAAAACGTTTAATTTTACAGAAAAAAATAAAGAACAGAATGAATTTTTATTCACTGACCGTACAAAATGTCGAAAAGTTAACATCCGGAAGCATTCGGGTAGATTTAGATATTCCCGAAGAGTTGAAAACGGTTTTTAGTTGGAAGTCGGGACAATTTCTTCGGTTTAAATTTGAAATTGACGGACAAAATATAGAAAGAGAATATTCCATTTGTACGGCTCCTCATGAAGGATATATTTCCATTGCCGTGAAAGAAACCTCAAACCCTTTCGTATCGGGATATGTTCAGAAAAATGTGAAAACAGGAGATAGTTTACAGATTTCGGCTCCTATGGGAACTTTCGGGATTCCTTCCCGTCCCGATGAAAAGAGAACCTTAGTTGCTTTTTCCGCGGGAAGTGGCATTACTCCGGTTATAAGCATTATTAAAGACACATTGAAAAAAGAAGAAAAGGTAAATTTTTACCTTTTTTACGGAAATGCAAATGAAAAGGAAGTAATGTTTAAAAAAGAACTGGATCAGCTTCAAAACCGGTATCCGGATAATTTTTTCCCTCATTATTTCTATTCCGAACAAGAAACGGAAAATAAATTGTATGAAGGAATGATTGATGAGCACAAAGTGGAATTGATTATTAATCAAATTGTGAATTGGGACGAGGTGGACGAAGCCCTGATTTGCGGACCTAAAAATATGATCATTACTCTGGCAAATGCAGTATATAACCATGGGATACCAAAGGAAAATATTCATTATGAATTATACGAACCCGTTGAAAAGGTCTTTCATGACGATAAAATACAAAGATCCACAGTGAAAGAAGTACAGGTGACCTTTATTCAAGGCGGTAATACATATGTTTTGAACTGGATCAATAACGGAAGTTCACTACTGAATGCATTGTTGGATAGCGGGATAGATGCGCCCTATTCATGCAAGGGAGGAGTTTGTGGTTCCTGCCAATGCAAAAAACTGGAAGGGGAAATACATATGGGAAAAAACCTTGTTCTCACTGATGAAAACATCAAAAAAGGAAGAATACTTACCTGTGTTGCTTTTCCCAAAACAGATAAACTGGTTGTCAGTATGGATGAATAACAGTGATGACCGGAGCTCAGGGAAAAATGAAACATAAGCACGGTATTGTCAAAAGTTGTGGCTGTTACAAAAAAACAAATCATACAATTAAAATTTGCAATCGCATAGGATTTCCTGCTGAAACAGCGAAACAATAAAATGTATTGCCCTTAAATTCAGCGTATTTTAAAAATTTTTGCATTTTCATAAAATATTTTCTACTCTCATTTGTCTTTATGCAAAAGAAGCAATTTCACGAAATAATAATTCAAAAAAAAAATTAAATTAAAAGTTGCACAATCAAAACTTATAGTTAGATTTGCATTGACAAAGTTGTCTAACATTATTGTTAAACATTAAAATTAAACACATGCCAATAATAAAAGACCCTGCTTTAAAAAAGGATGAAGCTACCGAAGAGCTGATAAAATCCACGGCTGAACGTTTGTTTTTCAGGGAAGGAAGGTTCAATGCCACCACACAGGAAATTGCAGATGCGGCAGGAGTAAACCGTACTTTGATCAATTACTATTTCAGATCCAAAGATAATCTTCTCAATCAGATTTTTGAAGAAGCAAAAATCAAGGAAATAAAAAAATCAAAAGATGTTCTTTCCTCAGACCTGCCGTTTAGAGAAAAAATAGAAAAATTTATTAACTTTTCTACGGAGGAAGGTATAAAATATCCTTACATGGATGTTTATCTGGTTAGTCAGTTTAACAAAAAGAAATGCCTGCCGAAAATACCCAAAAAATATGATATAAACGATGAAGTTTTGCCCAATTTTTATGCAGAGTACAAAGAAGAGGTGAAAAAAGGAACCGTAGACGATATGGAACCCCTGCAATTCGTCCTGAATATACTGTCTCTGGCTTCTTTTCCGGCTTCTATGCGTCCGTTGATTCAGGAAAGAATGAATATCAATGATGAAGAGTATGAAAGAATACTTGAAGACCGTAAACAAATTATTTTAAATATGATTTTTAAAAAATAAATTTTTTCAGACACTCATGAAATTTTTAAAAATAGTACTACTGTGCCTTTTGTGTACGGTAACCGTCCCGCTCAGTGCAGAAGACAGGATCACACTGAAAGAAGCAATAGAATATGCTTTGCATAACAAAGCCGAATCTAAGAAAGCAATGCTGGATATAGAAAACAGCGAATATCAGATCAGACAGGCAAAATCAGGTATTTATCCCGCCTTAAATGCAAGCGCAAACCTCGGATACAGTCCTATTTTGCAAGAAACCGCCATTCCCGGTGAAATGTTCGGACAGCCCGGAGAAGTAGTAATGGCTTCTTTCGGACAAAAATGGAATTCTTCCTTAGGCGTTTCGCTTAGCCAAAACATCTTTAATCAGGCGGTTTTTACCGGATTGAAAGCTGCCAGAACCACACGGGAATTTTATCAGATCAATGCCCAGCTGACTGATGAACAGGTGATAGAACGTGTAGCAACGGCTTATTATAACGTATTTATACAAAAAGAACAGTTAGCGATCATAAACAGCAGCTATGCCACTACACAAAAAGTAAGAGATATCATTAAAAATCTTCTGGACAACGGGTTGGCAAGAAGGATAGATTTAGACCGGACGGAAGTGCAGCTTACCAATATCGGTTCTACCCGTCAACAGCTGATAAACGCTGTACAAATACAGGAAAATGCCCTGAAATTTTATATGGGGATGCCTGTTGCCCAGCCGATAGAACTGGCAGAAGAAGATTTTGAAATACGACCTGCGCTGCTGGAAAACGAAATAGCAGTGGAAAACCTTACCGCTCTCAGAGTTCTGAAAAAACAGGAAGAACTTCTGATCCTGCAAAAGGAGGCGGCAAAAGCCCGATATTATCCCATACTGTCTCTGTCTGCAAACTACAATTATGCAGGGCAGAGCAATGTATTTCCTATCGGAAAAGGCAAGTCCGATGGAGTCTACTGGTCGGATTATTCCGCGATCGGATTGAGTTTGCAGATTCCGGTTTTTAACGGATTTTCCATAAAATCAACCGTAAGCCAGTCCGAGATCAGTATAAAAAAACTTCAGGAAGACATAAACGATACCCGCCTCGGCTTAGAATTAGAATACCAAAATGCCAAATCTCAAATAGAAAACAATTTAGCCACGATAGAAAGCCAGAAGGAAAATGTAGCTCTTGCCCAAAAAGTATTGGACGATACCCAAAACAACTATATGCAGGGCTTGGCAAACCTCACCGATCTGTTGAACGCTCAGGATAGTCTCGTGCAGGCTAAAAATAATCTTTCCAATGCTATATTACAATATAAACTGGCTGAAATACAATTATTAAAATCAAAAGGAGAATTGAATACGTTAGTACAAAAATAAAATACAAATTATGAAAACTGTAAAACCATTACTGATTATTGTTGCTGTGATTGCCGTGCTTGGCTGGGCAGTGATGACAATAATGAATAATAAAAAGAAATCCGAAGAAGAAACCCAGATAGTATCCCAAACCAACGAAAGCGTTGCCGTAAACATAGCCCGGATAAAATATGAATTTATCAATACCGAGTATACCGCAAACGGCACCCTCATACCCTTTCAGGAATTGATGTTTCCCTCCGAAATAAGCGGGAAGATAGTAAAAATTTTCGTAGATGAAGGAAGTTCCGTTCGCATAGGGCAAACTCTGGCGATCGTCAGGGGAGATCAGCGTTCCGTAAATCTGACTGCGGCTCAGGCTGTTTACCAAAACGCATTGACAGACAATCAGCGGTATGAAAACGCTTTCAGAACGGGAGGAGTCACACAGCAACAATTAGATGCCTCAAGATTGAACCTGAAAAATGCCAAAGCTCAGTTAGACCTTGCCCAGATCAACGTAGGAGATACCCATATCAAAGCAACCATCAACGGCATAGTGAATGCACGTTATGTGGAACCCGGATCGGTAGTGAGCCCCGGAACCCAGTTGTTTGATATTGTAAATGTTTCTACTCTGAAGTTAAAGGCAGAAGTCGATGAAAGCCTCGTGACCACCCTGAAATTGGGAGATGAAGTAAAAGTAACCGCAAGTGTTTTTCCCGATAAGGAATTTTTTGGGAAAATTACTTTCATTGCTCCCAAAGCGAGTTCTTCCATGAATTTTCCCGTAGAGATCCAAATTTCCAACCATTCTGAAAACCTGTTAAAAGCCGGAATGTATTGCACTGCCACTTTCACCTCTTCAACAAAAGACAAAAAGCAAAACATTATGGTAATACCCCGTGAAGCTTTTGTCGGCGGGTTGAAAAATAATCAGGTGTTTGTAGTGAAAAACGGTGTGGCATATCTTACCAAAATAGTTTCCGGAAGAAATTTCGGCGATAAAATAGAAGTACTTGGCGGACTGAAGAACGGTGATGCCGTGGTAACCAGCGGACAAATAAATGTCTCCGACGGCGTCAAAGTAAAAATCATAAAATAAAAATCCGGCATATGGCTTTATGCATTTTAAACTGTAAAAAATGAATTTACCCGAAATATCCATAAAACGTCCGACCCTTATTGTCGTATTATTTTCCATCCTTACGCTGGGAGGCATATTTTGCTATTCCCTGCTGAGCTATGAACTGGTACCGAAATTTGAGATCAATGTCATTTCCATCTCTACCGTCTACCCGGGAGCCTCGCCTACGGAAGTGGAAAATACCGTAACTAAAAAAATAGAAGATGCCGTATCTTCCATGGAGAACATAAAAAAAATTCAGTCAAATTCATACGAAAGTTTTTCGACGGTTATGATTGAACTCAACTCAGGTACTGATACGGATTACGCCCTGAATGAAGCCCAGCGGAAAGTAAACGCTGTTTTGTCGGATTTACCGGATGATGCAGATCCTCCATCGTTGGTAAAATTCTCAATGAGCGATATGCCTATTATTACCCTGGCTGCCACTGCTGATATGAACGAAACGGAATTTTATGATCTTCTGGACAAAAAGGTGCAGCCCGAACTTTCACGTGTCAGCGGCGTAGCTCAGATAAATATTATCGGAGGACAGGAGCGTGAAATTCAGGTCAATGTAGACCCTGACAAACTGGAAGGCTACGGACTGGCGCTTACACAGGTGCAGCAAATGATACAAGGTTCCAACCTTGACTTCCCGACCGGAAATGTCAAAACCCGTGAAAATACGGTGCTTATCCGCCTTTCCGGAAAATATAAAGACATAGAGGAACTCAGAAATATGGTAATCTCCACCCGGGGAGAAGTACAGATCCGCCTGAGGGATATTGCCGATGTGCAGGATAGCGAAAAAGACGTAGAAAAAGTTTCAAGGCTCAATCAAAACAATACCATCCTGCTTCAGGTAATGAAGCAAACTGATGCCAATGCGGTGGAGGTCAGTAGGCTGATACAGGAAAAAATAACGAATATACAACAGGATTATAAAAGAGAAAATTTAAAAATAACCGTAGCCAATGATACCAGCGAATTCACCCTTGCTGCCGCCAACCATGTAATGTTTGACCTGGTGCTTGCCATCTTTTTGGTTGCCGTAGTGATGCTGCTTTTCCTGCATAGCATACGAAACGCTTTTATTGTGATGGTTTCTATCCCTTCTTCGCTTATCGCTACCTTTATCGGGATTTATTTTATGGGATATACCCTCAACCTGATGACGTTGGTTTCCCTGTCGCTGGTGGTCGGTATCTTGGTGGACGATGCCATTGTGGTGCTGGAAAACATTCACCGTCACATGGAAATGGGGAAAAGCAAAATACGTGCAGCCTACGACGGTACTTCCGAAATCATGTTTACGGTATTTGCCATTACTCTGGTAATCATTGTGGTATTCCTACCGATTTCATTGAGTAATGATTTGGTTTCCAATATCATCAAACAGTTCTGTGTGACGGTGATGATTGCCACCGCTTTCTCCCTGCTTGCCTCCTTCACCATAGTGCCTTGGCTTTCTTCGCGTTTGGGAAAATTGGAAACAATAACCGGAAAAAATATGTTCCAAAAATTCATCCTGTGGTTTGAACGGATGTTGGATAAGTTTACTCATTGGATTTCAGGGATTTTAATCTGGTCATTAAAAAATAAATTCACTAAACTAACCACTTTGGGAATCTCTACCGTATTGTTTTTTTCCTCTTTATCTTTAGTATTTCTGGGTTTCATCGGAGGAGATTTCTTCCCGCAGATAGATCGGGGAGAATTTTTGGTTCAGCTGGAATTACCTAAAGACGCTTCTTTGGAACAAACCAATTTTATGGTTCAAAAGGCGGAAGATTATTTAAGAAAAAAACCGGAAGTCGTAGATATGATCACTACGGTAGGGCAGGTGAGCGGTGCATTTTCCATACAGCTTACTCCCTACAACGGAGAAATAGATATTATATTGGTGGATAAATCCGAACGGGAAGACAACACGTATATCTATGCCGCTAAGATAAAACGCGAACTGGAAGACTTATTGGTGGGAGCTAAAATAAGTACCATACCGGTAGGATTTATGGGAGGCGCCGATAATGCTCCGTTGCAATTGATAATCACAGCGCCTTCTGTGGATGCTGCTCTGGATTTTGCAAAAAAAGCCGAAGACGAACTCCGAAAAGTCAAGGGAGCTTCGGAAATAGACCTCTCTGTGGAGGAAGGAAATCCCGAAATCAATGTACAGGTGGATAGAGACAAAATGTCTATGCTGGGGCTGAATTTACAAACGGTAGGATTTACCATGCAAACGGCTTTCAGCGGAAATACCGATGCTAAATTCCGTGCGGGAGACAATGAATATGATATTAACGTGCGTTTTGACCAGCATCGTCGTTCTAATATAAACGATATAAAAAACCTGATATTCACCAATAATCAAGGACAACAGATAAAGCTTTCTCAATTTGCCGAAATCAGGGAAGATACCGGTCCTACAAAACTGGAACGATACGGTAGGAGTCCTTCCGTTACCATAAATGCTCAAATCGTGGGACGTTCACTGAAAGATGTAGCTGATGACTGGCAGGCCCGATTTTCTAAATTGGAAAGACCGGCAGGTGTAAGTTACCTGTGGAGCGGCGATATGGAAATGCAAAGTGAAGGCTTCGTCACATTGGGAATCGCCCTGCTGGCTGCCATTATTTTAGTTTATCTTGTTATGGTGGGCTTATACGACAGCTATGCTTATCCTTTTGTGATATTGTTCTCCATTCCGCTTTCACTGGTGGGAGTGCTTGTCATTCTGGCGCTTACGAATACTTCGCTGAATATTTTTACTATTCTGGGTATGATAATGCTTATAGGTCTTGTTTGTAAAAATGCCATCCTTTTGGTGGATTTTACCAATCACCGGAAAAAAATAGGAGAACCTACCCATGTTGCGCTTGTTCAGGCAAACCATGCCCGTCTTCGTCCGATCTTGATGACCACCATCGCCATGGTTTTCGGTATGATCCCTATTGCGGTTGCCAAAGGTGCATCTGCGGAGATGACTAATGGATTGGCTTGGGTAATCATCGGAGGGTTGATTTCCTCATTATTCCTTACCCTTATTGTCGTTCCCGTAATATATTCCCTTTTAGACAGTGTTATCAGCCGTTTTTCCAAAAAGGAAAAAATTGATTATGAGACGGAAATGAAAGCCGAATACGAATATCCGGATGAGAATGATGATGAAATTATCTCAAGACATCACTGACATAAAGCCGGGAGAAAGGATATGACAGGCTGAGTGTTTTTCAGGTGTGAATTTTCTGACTTGCAGCACGAAAAAGGAATCTATAAAAAACCTATATTTGCAAACATTTTTCAGAAATTATGAGCACGACCTTAGAAAAAGAAATTCACAGACGTAAAACTTTCGGTATCATTTCCCACCCCGATGCGGGAAAGACCACCTTGACGGAAAAGCTTTTGCTTTTCGGGGGAGCTATTCAGGAAGCCGGGGCTGTGAAAAGCAACAAGATAAAAAAAGGAGCGACTTCCGACTTTATGGAAATAGAACGTCAGAGAGGAATTTCTGTTGCAACTTCGGTTTTGGCTTTTGAATACAAGGGAAAGAAAATTAATATTCTGGATACTCCCGGACACAAAGATTTCGCTGAGGATACGTATCGTACTCTTACTGCCGTGGATTCCGTCATCGTAGTGATAGACGTTGCCAAAGGGGTGGAAGAACAAACCGAAAAACTGGTTGAAGTTTGCCGGATGAGGAATATTCCCATGCTGGTGTTCATCAATAAATTAGATCGTGAGGGAAAGGATGCCTTCGATCTGCTGGACGAGGTGGAACAAAAGCTGGGCTTACGGGTGACTCCTCTTTCCTGGCCTATCGGAATAGGACTGGATTTTCAGGGAATTTACAATATGTGGGAAAAGAATCTGAAATTCTTTACCGAAGAAAAAAAACAAAAAGTAGGCGAGAGCATTGAAATAAAAGACATTAATGCATCTGTCGTAGACGAATTGATAGGGAATGCAGCAGCCGAAACTTTACGTAGCGAACAGGAATTGATTTCTTCCGTATATCCTGAATTTTCCAAAGAAGAATATCTGAGAGGAACTTTACAGCCGGTATTTTTCGGTTCGGCATTGAATAATTTCGGAGTTCAGGAACTGCTGGATGCTTTTGTGGAAATAGCTCCCAATCCGTTTCCGAAAATGAGCGATATACGTTTGGTAAACCCGGAAGAACCTACCTTTACAGGATTTGTGTTTAAGATCCATGCGAATATGGATCCGAAACACCGGGATAGGCTCGCTTTCGTGAAAGTTGTTTCGGGAACTTTCCGAAGAGGCACGAATTACCTGCATGTACGTCAGAACAAAATAATGAAGTTCAGCAGTCCCGCGGCTTTTTTTGCCGATAAAAAAGAAATTATTGACGAAAGTTATCCGGGAGATATTGTGGGATTGCACGATACGGGAAATTTCAGAATAGGAGATACTCTTACCGAAGGTGAGAAGCTGAGCTTTAAGGGTATACCGTATTTTTCTCCCGAACATTTCCGGTTTATTAATAATGAAGATCCTATGAAAGCCAAGCAGTTGGCAAAAGGTATAGACCAGTTGATGGATGAAGGAGTAGCGCAACTGTTCACTATGGAAATGAACGGACGGAAAGTCATCGGTACCGTTGGGGCGCTTCAGTTTGAAGTTATTCAATATCGTCTGGAACATGAGTATTCCGCTAAATGCAGTTATGAACTTGTCCAGATCCATAAAGCCTGCTGGGTGGAAACCGAAGATGAGAAATCTCCTGAATTTCTAGAATTTAAACGCATAAAACAAAAATTTTTGGCGAGAGATAAATTCGGACAATTGGTCTTTTTGGCAGATTCCGCTTTTAGCATCACCATGACACAGGAAAAATATTCTTCTGTAAAGCTTCATTTTACGAATGAATTTTAATGGCAGGTGTGTTTTTCGGCAATCTCTTTGTGAGATCCGGGATAGAATAAAAGTTATGTATTTTTATCATAGACAGTTATGAAATATTTTTTATCAATTTGTCTGCAATTGTCAATATTGTTTATATATTCATACTTTTATGTATATATTATTGGTAATTATTTTTTAAATCAGGATTAATTTATATTGAATTTATATTAGTGAAAAATATTATTAAAATTATGCCTATTGAAATAAATTATGGCATGCTTTATGATAGGTATACAGCAAAATGTTAAACGAGGTCATAATGATATTAAAATTAAAAGGGTAATAAATTAGTTATGAAGTTATATTATTTTTCCTTTATTATCCTATGTGTGTTAAGTTGTAAGAGCGACAAAGAACAAGTAAAAACACAAGCAATAAAAAGTACACTGGCTTCGGTGCCGGTCTCTGGTTCTCCCATTAAAGATACTGTAAGTAAGACAAAACCCGAGGATTCTTCTGAAAAAACAACAGAGGAAGACTATGAGGTACGTGTTAAAGAACAGAAGGAAACGGGAAAAGGTATGGAAACAAATTCCGCCAGAGTTGTTAAAGATTCCAGTAAATACTACATATACATCACTTTGGATGACGGGCCTCAATTACCCGGAACACAAATATGTAAAGATATATTGGAGGAAAATAACATAAAAGCCTCTTTTTTCATGGTTGGCTCGCACAAAGTAGGGGCAAAAAGGAATAATTTAACGGATTCCATTAACAACAACCCTCTTTTTATTGTGTCCAATCATAGTAATTCTCACGGTTTTGATAATAGATACTCTGTATTTTATAGAAATCCTAAAAGGTCTTTGCAGGATTTCATTGCAGCAGAAAGCAAATTAAACATAAAACATAAGATCGCGCGCCTTCCGGGCAGGAATACCTGGGCGATAAACAATAAGCTAAAAGGTGAAAAATCTGCTTTTGCAGTAGCAAAAAAACTGGATTCCATCGGATATTATGTATACGGATGGGATGTAGAGTGGAAATTTGTCCGTGGGAACGTGCCTGTGGAAAGCGCTACCGAAATGGCAAAAAAAGTGGAAAATGTACTTAAAAGAGGAAGAACGTATCTCCCGAATTCCATTGTGATCTTAGTGCATGACCGAATGTTTGATAAACCTAAACATGCGGATTCTTTAAGAAAATTCCTTGCTTTATTGAAAAATAATGACAAATATGTGTTTGAAACTTTAGATAATTATTTCACCGTTTCACAACCTTCCGTAAGTCATGAAGATAAAAAAAAGAATAAGGAATCTTCCGGTAAAAACGCCACTCCCGTGGCGGAATAGCGGGTCTTCTGGTTTTATTTCAGATTTGGAAAGTTTGTTTTATTAACCATCCTTGTATCTTGCTTAATTTCAGTGAAAATATTTTTCAATTGAAAAAAGCACAGAAAACAGAAGCACATTGCCAATAATCCAATATCATTTATAAACGGATTGAATTACCTTTGTAAAAAACCTTTTTAATTTTGATTAATGGGGTCAAGTTATACCATATACAATGCTTCGGCGGGTGCAGGGAAGACCTATACTTTGGTTAAGAATTTTCTTTCTATCCTGCTGAAAAATGAAAATCCGGAATCCGTAGGCTCCATTTTAGCTGTAACTTTTACAAATAAGGCGGCGAACGAAATGAAGACCCGTATACTTTCCTGGTTAAAAGATTTTTCAGACCCGGAAAATTACCGGTCAAATGTTGTTTTACAGCAAATTTCACAGGAATTGGGCTTAGCTCCCGAATTGTTAAACCAACGAGCACACAGAGCGTTATCATACATTCTTCATCATTATTCGTTGTTAAGTGTCAGCACCATAGATAAGTTTAACCTCAGGCTGGTGAAATCCTTTACCAAAGAACTGGGATTGTCCTATTCCTTTGCGGTTGAATTGGATGCTTCAGACTATTTAAAGCAGTCCATAGATGAACTGGTGGATGAATTAGGTACGGAAAATCCTTTTGCAGAAGTGATTCTTAACTATATATTCTGGAAATTTGAAAACGAATCGTCTACAGACATTCGAAATGAGCTGCTTGTTTCCTCACAGAATTTTTTAAAAGAAATGCATCTGGAAAGAATAGCATCCGTTACAAAAAAAGATTTTGAAGACTTTGAACGATTAAATCAGCTTATTGTAAAACGAATTACGAATAATAACGAGTTAGTACAAAAAACAGCGAAAGAAGCCATTGTTCTGATAGAAAAAAACGGATTGGAAGTTTCCGACTTCTATCAGGGCGCCAAGGGGATCGCCGGTTTTTTTTATAAGGTTCTTGATGGAGATAAAATGATGACGGTTAATCTTTCTTCTTCTTTTTATTCCGCGTTTTGTGAAGAAGAAAAATATGCAAAATCCAGATCGACCAGAGAGGAAGAAATCCGGGCGATAGCCCCTCAATTGATACAGTGTTTTCAGTTGATAAAAAAAACGATTAACCGGATAAGAATTGATGAGTCTGTACGCAAAAATCTGATAACAATAGAATTACAATCTGAAATTAATCGGTTTCTGAATGAAAAAAAGGAAGAAAATACTGTTGTTTTTCTTTCCGATGTAAATCCCATTATCAATCAACATCTTAAAGAAGAACCCGTAGCTTTCATTTATGAAAAATTAGGGGGAAAATACAATCATTATTTTATAGATGAATTTCAGGATACTTCGCAGCTGCAATGGAATAACTTCTTGCCTTTACTGGATAATGCAAAGGTATCCGACGGCACGTCGGTTACTCTGGTAGGAGATCCTAAACAGGCTATTTACCGTTTCCGCTCCGGAAAGCCTGAAATTTTAATCGATTTGATCTCTTCTTCGGAAAAAAACGGCATAACGGTAGAAACACTTCGGGATAATTATAGAAGTCTACCCAATATCGTGGATTTCAACACTAAATTATATTCGTTTTTAGCTGATCGTGAGCTGGAAAATCCGGAATACAGAGAATTATTCGGAATAAAAGCCCAACAGTTTTCCCGCCTTAAAAAAGGAGGAAGAGTGCAGGTTTCTTTTGTTTCCCCACCGGAGAAAGAAGAAAATTATATGGCACAAAGAGTTTCGGAGATTATAGAGGAAGTTTTAAATAACGGTTTCTCTTTCAGTGATATTGCTATTTTGGTAAGAAATAAAAAACACAGTCTTCCTATCGTAGATAAGATAGTGGAACGAGGATACCCCATTTTAACGGAAGAAGCTCTGCTGGTTTCTTCTTCTTCCGCCATTCAGACCATTATCTTTACATTTCGGTGGATTGCAGATCCGGGCGACAGGGAGTATCTGGTACGTATGTTATATCGGCTTTGGAGCTTGAAAAAAATACAATCGGAAGACTTTACCGCCGAAATGGAAAAAATAAAAGATCTGACCTTTATAGAGACTTTGTCATACCTCAGACAGAATTTTCACTTAGAACTTAAATACCAACCGGCGGAAAATTTAAGTTTTTTCGACTTCGCGGAGGAACTTATCAGGTCATTAGGATTTGGAAAGGATGAAGATCTATATGTTTCCGCTTTGTTGGATATGATCCTGCAACTGGAGAGAAACGGAGTTCTCACCTTGAATGAATTTCTGGAACAATGGGAATTAAAAAGCCAAAAGTTGTCCATACGTTTTCCGGATAACATAAATGCTATTCAAATAATGACCATTCACAAGTCCAAAGGATTGGAATTCCCGGTGGTTATCTATCCGATAATCGCGGGAAGACCCGGTAAGGAGGAATATTGGTTTCCTCTGGAAAAAGAGTTATATAACGGCTTTGATCAATATTACACCTCATCAAGGTCGGGATTGGAAGAGGCAAACGAAAATATTAAAAAAGTAGTGGATGTACGGGAATTTGAAAATAAGATAGATGAACTTTGCGTGCAGTACGTAGCGACCACAAGAGCCTCCCAACAACTGTTTTTGTTGGAAGAGCAGAAAGATAACGGAAAATCCGGTTATTTAAAAGATTTTTTGGAAAACCAGTCCTACGTTGCAGAGGGAATTGTTGAGTTATATCCGGAAGCAGACGTAAGAAAAGCAGGGGGGAAGAAACAAAAGAATTCAATACAAGAGAAAGAAATAGAATGGTACTCCGGGCAATGGTATCCGAAAATAAGAGTAAGTACCGAAATTCATAAATATTATTCGGAGGAGAATAAGGATATTCAGTATGGAAACACCATTCATGCAATATTGGCGGAAATAATCACCTGTGAGGATTTTCCCGTGGTTATCCGAAAATTTATCCTGTCAGGTTTATTGGAAACCGAACAGGAGGAGGAAATAAAAAAAATAATTCAGGAAGT
>JAISMV010000016.1 GCA_031276535.1 Flavobacteriaceae bacterium | reverse complement strand
AGAATATCCCGGACAGGGTTCGGGTAATAAACAAAACGGTTTGTCGCTGTGTCTATATCTTCCAACCCGAGGGATTTGCTTAGTTTGAATGTCCACATGAGCGAATCATCGCTGGGTTGTTCATCAAAAGTGGTGAACGAAGGATCAAAATCCGCTCCTCCGGTTGATTTTCCATTGGAAAAGTGAAAGTTTACATGTCCGAAAACGATAATACTTCCGTCAGATTTTGCCGTAACAGAAGATGGCGAGGAACTCATTAAATTATTTATCCCTTTCTGAGGTGTACCGGAAGGGCCATACACTTTCTGCCAAATGATACTACCGGTTTCACTGTTTATTTTAGCAAGCAAGAATGCCGCTTGTGATGCTAATGTATTAATTCCAGGACCATAAGGATAATTCGGCAACTGTTCTTTTGAACCAACACCAACAGTTGCAATAACTATTAAATTACCATCGGGTAGTACATCTAAAATACTGTTATGAGAATTATCATACCCTGGTAAATTGTCCCAATCAGATCCTCCTATTGTTCTGTCCCATATTATTGTTCTGTCCGCTGCATTAAGTTTTACTATCCAACCGTCTCTTTTCCCTAAAAATTCGGATACATCTCCATCTGCAGATTCCGTATTGCCACAGATGATGTAGTTGCCGTCCGCTAATTGTCTTATATGTCTTACGTTATCATGAGAACTTCCTCCCAAAGATTTTTGCCATTGCAGATTCCCTGAGGTATCCAGTTTCAGAACCCAAATATCGTTGGATCCCTGAGGATTTGTTATATCACTGCCACCACTGTTGCCGGACGCCATGGTACCTGCCACCAGATAGCCTCCTTCTGCGCTTTCTATCACCTGCGAAGCCTGATAGAGAGATATATAAGGAGCAGGAGTCAGCTTATTTCCTCCATAGGTTTTGGTCCATTGCATTTCTCCCTTGCTGTCGGTTTTCACAATGTAGTAATTAATATCCGAACCGAATTTTTTGATACCTGTGAGCTGTCCGTCCACAGAATTGGTTCTGCCAACAAAGATATATCCTCCGTCTGAAGTTGGCTCGACATTATAACCCTGATCATCACCAGAACCCCCATAGTTTTGTGCCCACTCTATTTCAAGGGAGCTGTTCAGCTTTATTAAAGCGGCATCATATCCTCCAAATCCTGTAAAGGAATCTCCGAAGATAGAAGCAGCAATACTTGCATTAACAATTTTCACTACTATAAACCCTCCGTCCGGAGTAGGTTTTACAGAACCCACCCCTAAACTCACAGGAGAAGATTGCACTATGTTTCCTTGTTCGTCAATTATTGATACATCCGGAGTCACATAATTATCCGTACCGGGAATGGGTACTTTTCTGATTGTATTCACACCTGTCGGAAGATAGACCCTTCCCCATTCTATGGGGGGTACGGTTTCTTGTGAAAAGAGAAAAACAGATATAAAAATAGAGAATAAAGTAAAAATTTTCATAAAATATTTTTTTTAAGATTAATATAATGAGTCGTCCTAAAACAGGATGACAATAAATTATAAATTTGTTTTTTATTGACCAGCACCGCATTGTTGTTTTTTTAAGCGGTGTGGTTGTTTAATATTAATTTTTATTTATCTTATATGTCTTAAAGAAGAGTATATAAGCACGAACTCTAAAAAGAGCAGAGGCAGATGCCCCAAAGGTCATATAGATGCCGTATCTTTTCTAAAGAGATACGGGTTTTACTGAAGCGTAGTGCAGTAAAGACATCCCTCCGCCTGCCGTGCCTTACACAGTAGGCGGAGCACCTGCATGTAAAGAAAATATTTCTGTGGAAGATTTTTACAATTTTATGATATACATACTATGTAATATCAGTCTGATTGTAATATATTTGTTCTACCAAAGAAAATCGCTTGCGAGGCTTTTTTTCTTTACATGTCAAAGTGGTGCGGTCTAAGACCGCAGTACCGAGATAGGGTGCCGGGTGGGAAACCATCTCCATTTTCGGAGATCTTCCTGTCCGGCTTTTATTTTTTTTAGGTTTTTCATTATTTTAGTATTTTTTAAGATTATCTGAAATCGTTGTCATCCACTGCCTCCGTCACAAATAAATCCTTCTTCGCAGAGCGGTGAATTCCGCCCATATACCTGCTTTGCTATAAAAAGAAACTCCTATAAAAGAGCTGAAAAATGGTTGCAAAAACTCATAATTCTATGAATATGAATGCAAATGTAGAATTTAATTAGTTTAATTCCAAATAAAAATAACGAATTTTTCGGAAATTTTTTCTTTTATTTTTATGGAGGTGTGAATTTATCTGCGTATACCCCAAGTATTTTTTCACAACGCAGCAAAAATCTTAAAAGGATGTGATCTTCATAACCGCAAGTCGCTGACTTTCGGGAGAGGATAACGAAAGAATTGTACTGCCTGAAAGGCAGGACTTAAATGCTTTTTCACAATACGACAAAAATCCTGAAAGGATTTGCCTTTCAGACGGATTGATAAAAAAATATAATGCGGTAATCCGTCAAACTATCAAGAATCAAGGCGTTTTTTAATAAGCTAATGCTTACGGGATAAGGTGCAATACATACTTTCTGTCGTGTACTATACAACAAGTGTTTCTTTTTGAAAATACAAGGGATTATTTCCTTGGTTTAAAAAGGCATGTCTGCATCCGGGTCATTTATGTTATCATCGATACCAAAGGAATCGCCGGGCTTAATTGAAGGGAGATTAATGGAGCTTTCGAAAGAACTTTCATCGTTGATCCTGCTTTCAAAAGTGGTGGAGCTGTTTTCTCCTTCGGCAGAATAATAATCTTCGTCAATATCGGAAAATTTTGCCTGTGTGCTGATAAAACGAAGCCGGACATCTTCCAAAGCACCGTTTCTATGTTTGGCGATGATAAATTCCGCCTGTTTGGCGCAGGGAGTTCCGTCTTCCCAGGTATCCAGCTTATAGTATTCCGGACGATAAATGAAACTTACAATATCGGCATCCTGTTCAATAGCTCCCGATTCCCGTAAGTCTGAAAGAAGAGGTTTTTTGCTTCCTCCCCGGGTTTCTACGGAACGCGACAATTGGGACAACGCTATCACCGGGATTTCCAACTCCTTTGCTATTGCTTTTAAGGAACGGGATATAGTGGCTATTTCCTGTTCCCGGTTTCCGAATCCTTTTCCTCCGGCAGACATCAATTGGAGATAATCGATCATGATGATCTTCACCCCATGCTGGGAAACCAGTCTTCGGGCTTTTGCGCGCAGGTCAAAAACAGAGATTCCCGGAGAGTCATCAATGAAAATAGGGGCTTTTTCCAGTTTGTTTACTCGTGAATACAGCTGTTGCCATTCCAGTTCGGATAAGTTGGCTTTTCTTAATTTTTCCGATTCTATTCCCGTTTCACTGGATATTAAACGCATCATAAGTTGTTCCGCCGACATTTCCAAAGAGAAAATTCCGATGGGAGTTTCGGTATTGATGGCTATGTTTCTTGCCATGGAGAGGATGAAAGCGGTTTTTCCCATCCCCGGTCTTGCCGCGATGATGATCAGATCGGAAGGCTGCCATCCGGAAGTAATTTTATCTATATGCTTAAACCCGGAAGAGATCCCGCTCATTCCCTGCTTGGATTCCAGGGATTTGATCTTTTTTAAGGCGCCGGATACCAGATTTTTCGCCTCATTAAACGTTCTTTTTAAGGTTCCGTTGGTGATTTCGTACAGTTGGCTTTCCGAATAGTCGAGAAGGTCAAAGACATCGGAAGTTTCATCGTAAGATTTTTCAATCATTTGGGATGAAATTTCAATTAGTTTTCTGAGGATATATTTTTCCAGAACGATCCTGGAGTGGTATTCGATGTGTGCAGATGAAGAGACCTTATTGGAGAGCTGGATCAGATAGAAGTCGCCGCCGGCGGAATCCAGCTTTCCCTGAGACCGAAGTTTATTGGAAATGGTTAGGATGTCTATAGGTTCGGTTTCTTTGAACAGGTCTTCAATGGCTTCGTATATGAGCTGGTGTTCTTTTTTGTAGAATACTTCCGGAGACAGAATGTCTATTACTTCATCCAGCCCTCTTTTGTCGACCATCATGGCTCCGAGCACGGCTTCTTCCAGGTCAAGAGCCTGCGGAGGAAGCTTTCCTTTTTCTAAGTTTATAATTCTGTTAGGTTTAGTAAAATGACCTGATTTTGATTCTAATTGTTCCATAGGACTTCCAAAAGTATGCAAAAATTATACGTATTGTTCATCATTTTTTTTAACATTTTTCAATCCTTTATGATACGAAATGAAATCAGGTTATTAACAAAAATTGTTAATTATTTACGGGTGAAATTTCATCGTATTTTTAAATGGACGGAAGAAAATAAGACAGTTTCCTGATCGGGAAAATAAAAACCGTTTCAGCCCTGATAACAACCGTTCTGTGGGGTTTGCCTTTTGGGTAAATAAGCAGAATTTACTGACAGTCTTACAGTTTGCCGGAAATAAGATCCTTAAGAGCCTGTTTAAATTTTATTCAACTATTTATTTTTAGGTTCTAATTATATTTTGCATTCTTTTTAAGCTCTTTTGAGCGTCTTTTTCACTTTTTCTTCTTGATTTAGCCCGCTAA
>JAISMV010000038.1 GCA_031276535.1 Flavobacteriaceae bacterium | reverse complement strand
TTTTGCATTCTTTTTAAGCTCTTTTGAGCGTCTTTTTCACTTTTTCTTCTTGATTTAGCCCGCTAAATCTTCAAATAAAAAGCAAAAAATCCATCTCAAAAATAGCAATAAAAAATAATCACAATAAAATTTAAACAGGCTCTAATCAATAAATCATATTTATTTCGTATTCATTGAAGAGAGTAGTTGCTCTTGAATGGTTCCTGTTTTCCAGATAATCAATAAAATTTTTATCTAGTTCGTTCCGGTCTTCTTCGCTATAATAACTTAGGTTAGGGAAATAAAACGCCGCTTTTACCATTGAATTTGAATAAGAACATTCTTTTTCATTTTCCGGAGTTAGATCATAGACCATGATTACGATATTTATGCCGTTGTATTTTTTATCTTCTCCTTCCTCCTCTTCTTCTTTATCCTTCTCCTCTGAATGTGGAGAATGACTGTTTTCTTCATTTTCACTTTTAAAAATGGTGAAATAAAACACTTTATATTTTTCCGTATCAAAATTTAATATCTTTTCTTTCTCAAAGATCAGAGAGTCTATTTTTTGTTCGGAATAGTAATCGTATTCTCTTATACCTTTAAGCAGCATTTTTTTAGCAAGATCTGCAGTTATGTCTTTTTCGGGATTATATATATCCTGTCCGAATTTTTCTTTGAACGCTTTGTTTAATTCTTTTGAAGGAATATTTTCTTTTACCATAGACAGATATTCGCTTTGTGTCAGATCGACGGGATTTTTTAATTCTCTCAGAATAGTGAGAAGATCCGCATTTTTAGTACTTCTGATCTTTGAAATTAAACCGTCATAGCCGGAACCTTGGATAACCGACAGGATGTTTAGATAATTTTTAAGCTCATACGATTTATCATAGTTCGGGGAAGGGTCATTTACTTCGTTTTTATTTTCCGAACTGTTTATGATACGTTTAAATACATTTTCAGCTTCCGTAAAGAAATAGTTTTTATATTTCTTAATATGGCGGGCTTTGAGCTTGTTCTCCGTGTTCAATTTCAACAGATAAGACACGATAGGTTTTTTATACTCATCAATTGTCAGGAAAGATAAAAGTTCGGGAAACAGATCATCTTCAGGATCTTCTATATTTTGGAAAGAATAAAAAAGATCTTGAACATAATATTCCGAACCGGGAATGGGAGGGGCAGATTTTAGCAGCCTGATAACCTTTTTCAAAGATTTTTTATCGTTGCCTGAAGATATTATTTTACTCAAAATACTAAACTCGGCATTTCCGTTATTTTTAAATTTCGGATACAGTTTTTCGTAAAATTCGGGGTTCGTTTTATTATGAAAATCCAAAACCTGTATTACGGCTTTTAAAACTTCCGAATTTAAAGAATCCTGAGTACTGTTCAGTATAAAATCTTCCACTTTTTTATGATCGGAAGAAATACTCTTTATTTTATTTAAAATCGGCTGATTCTTTTCATCGTCAGCCTTTCGGATTAACGAATCCGGATTTATCTTATGATCTTTATGAGGGTCATTATTGTTATCCGTCGTTTTAGTCTGTGTTTTTTCCGCAGGTACAAGATCATTCTCCTTAAAGGAAGAAATATCGGAGTCTGTGTTTTCAGTGTTTTCTAATTTTTCCGCAGCTTCTTTTTTTTCTTCTTCCGGTTTGATGAATAAAATAGTATTGGCTATTTCTTCCGCAGGAGGATTTTTGAATTCCTGATGTCGGTTTATGACATATTTTATTTCGTATATGCGGTCATTTTCAAAAAAATATCGTAACTTATATGCTTGTGCCGAATTTTCATTTTCCAAAATGTAATCCGAATAAGGATAATTATGGGCAGAGATTCCGGTGTTTAAAAACCGTATTTTTTCCGTAGCGCAGGAATCGGATCCAACCCGACCGGCAATAAACTCGTCAATAACATCTTTCACTCTCTGCGGCTTGTTGATGGAGTAATTTTTGTATTGGATGGAATGATCCTTGTAAGAAATATATATATTCTGATTGTTGTCTAATTTGTAGAAAGCCGTATTATCCACAGAAAAATCGTCATTACCCTCCGGGGAAAATTCAATCGTTTCGGATTTTTCCGTTAGTGTAGGTTTGATGTTTGCTTTTTTTTCCGCCTCGAATGGGTGCTTACGAAAAGACCAAGCCGGTACAGGTTCGGCATTTGTCCTTTTTGCCGCCTCATCCCGGGGTTTAAACGGAACATTGACGGAATAACCGCCTGTTTTATTTTTATAATTTTCAGGGTTCCGGAATTTCTTAAAATCGGTCAGCCGAAATGAATTAAAATATTTGTCTTTTAGAGATTCGTCAGAGGTGACAATCCCTATGATGTGGTAATGAGAACCGTTGATAAGGGTTTTCAAATACAGTTTTTTTTCGTCAGTAAGTTTGATATATGTTTCGGAATAAGGAATACTATCGCTGGTTATTACCGTGGTTTCAATATTTTCAGCGTTTAAATTTTTCCCGAATTCATAGGGGATTCTTTTAAGCTCGTATGTTTCTTTTTCAGGAGAAATTATATCCAGAACTTCTGAACTGATAAAATAGTAAGAATTGCTGTTTGTATCGTATGCCGTAATATTTGCCGGATGATTCAGCATGTCGGTGTTTATTCTATATTCGGGAAGGTTTACGGTGTATCCTCCGTATGCCGGGGTGAAATCGGAAAAAGTACGGGTATACGATTTTAATTTTAAGCTGGAAAAAATAGTGTTTTTATATTTGTTTTTATAATTTTCGGTTCCCTGTAAATTAAAAATATATATTTCCAATGGTGTAAGATATATTTGGGTATTCAGATACTCATTTTCATTTTTACACACTACATCAATCCCCTGATACTTGTTATTGCTGATGTATTTTTTGTGCAGGATCTTCCCCGGAATATTTTCATATAACAAACTATCCAGAGATTGCAGGGAAAAGTGATGGGAGTTCTTATTCAGAAAATTATAATGATTAAACTTGGACACGGTTAAAAAAGCGCCGTTAGGTATATCCAGAGAAATTAAATAATCGTATTGTTCATAGGGGATGGTAAAAAATTTATTGGGAGCTTTTATTGAAAATTCATCATAGGTGTTATAGGTGCTTACGGATTGATTGTAAAGTAATTTATCAATCGTTTCCTTTTGTTTTTTTCCTTTTTCCGTATAGGCACCGGATAAGGGTTTTACCGTATACCCTTTTGCTCTCAGTTTTTCGATCACTCCTTTTTCTCCGGCTAAATGAGCCGCTCCGACAGCAGAAAAAAGAGAGCCTTTTTTCATCAGACTATCCATGGCTTTTACCATGTTATCGTTTCGTAGATACAATATGTATTTAAGGCTTTTAGCGGAATAATATCCTTTATGAAGAGAATCGATCAAATCCAGATCTTGTTTGCGATAGGCATCTTCCATGACAGTATGGACGGATTGCCCTTTCAGTAATTTCTTCATCCAGGGTTTTCGGTTGTCGTATTCGTTATAATAATCGGAAAAATCTATTTTTTTTATAAGTTCCCGGGATTCTTTAAAATCTTCCAAACCATGAAATTTCTTACTTAATTTTTTTGCTGCCTGATAAATGAACATATCCAGATATGTGTTTTCCTGAAAACTCTGCATTCCGGAATATCTGCGATATAATATATTATTTACCAAGAAATTGTAGATACGCAGCACCTCTCCATATTTTGTGGTTTCTATAGGTTTCAGGTATAAGTAAGTATATTTGTAGAGATCATTAACATCATAATTGTCATCATTTCTTATGGAACCATAGGTTCTTATTTCCTCGTTCATATCTTCCAGCCATAGACCGGGATCGCTTTCCAGAGCGACTTGTTTTACGGAATACAGTTTTTCAAAGAAAACATCCGAAAGATTAAAAGCTATCTTTTCACTCACATGCATGGTTCCATACAAATAAGACTTTTCTTTTAGGTTATTTCCCGAAATTTCCCATAAAAGACTGGGGTATTTTTTTTGTGAAAATAAAAGAGACGATAACAGTAAGAAGGTGGTCATCCTCGTTAAAACTAAAATATTCTTCATGAACCCGCTTATTTAACTATTTATTATAAGATGAATAAGATACAAATTTATCATTTTTTATCATAGGAAAGATAAAAAAATACATTTATTTAATCAAAAGGGCATTTTTCGCTGTAATAAGTCTGTTTTTAAGCGGTCATATGCCGGTGTACGCCTCCGTATTGTTGCTATTTTACCGATCTGAGAGCTTTCCGGGTTCTTATGAGGGCTTGTTCATTTTTGTAGTCAATCCATTTTTGTCCTTTTTTCTTTCTCATGAAATTATCATAATTTCTTTTTATAAAGAGGTTTAAAACCGCGTTTACGAAGTTGGAAGGTCTTTTTGCAAGGGAGCGCAGGCTCATGGAAAAACCGGGGGTCAGGTACTGCATATAATGCCACCAACCTTCAGGCATGTATAACATTTCTCCGTGTGAAAGGCGGGTTCTGTAGGGAGTGATGTGTTTTAATCCCGGCCATTTTTCAAAATCGGGGTTATCAAAATCTATGTCTTCTCTGCATATTGTTGCGTAAGGAATTTTATACATGTACTTGGTATCATCCGGATGTATCAGGATACATTGTTTTTCTCCTGCAAAATGAAAATGGAGAATATTAGCCAAATCAATATCAAAATGCATGAATACGTTGGAACCTGCTCCACCGAAGAACAGCATGGGCAGACTTTTAAAAAGGTTCAGCCCTAAATCGGGGAATTGAAAATCGTTTTGCAACGCAGGTACCTGTTTTAAAATGTTAAACAGGAAGATTCTTAAATCTGTAGGACGCTGTTGAAGTAAATTTATATAATCTTCCATTTTCATCCGGACGTCAGGTTCATTTACCTTCTTGTCCGCACTTACCGGATTATTATTGTATAGGGGTACTATCTTTTCTCCGGCAACCTCTTTGATGTAATCAAAATTCCATTTTTTATACGCAGGCCAATCCTCGGTCAGTTTTTCGATTACTACAGGTGTCTGGGTTTTATAGTATTGGGTGTAAAAATCTTCTTTTGAAATTTTTTTTATACGTTCTATTTCCTTATAATCAAACATTTATAGGTTTTTAAATTATGTTGTTCTTAAATTTGATAAAGTAAATCGGGCGAAGAATCATACATTATTTCGAGTTCATCAAATCTTCTATTTCTTCTATTTCAATCGGTATGTTCCTCATCAGGTTATAGGGTTCTCCATTAGGTTGGATCACCACATTATCTTCAATTCTAATGCCAAAGCCTTCCTCCGGAATATAAATACCGGGTTCTACGGTAAATACCATATTAGGAACAAAAGGTTCCGTTAAGATACCGTAATCATGGGTATCCAATCCTAAATAATGAGAGTTTCCGTGCATAAAGTATTTTTTATATGCAGGAAATTCAGGATTTTCGTTCTTAACTTCATCGGTGGTCAACAGCCCCAGCTTCAAAAGTTCTTCGGTCATTATTTTTCCGACTTCCTCATGGTAATCGTACCAATTATTTCCGGTTACCAATAATTTGGCAGATTCGTTTTTTACATTCATAACCGCCTGATAGACCTCCCTCTGACGGGCGGAAAATTTTCCGTTTACAGGAATAGTACGGGTCATATCGGAAGAATAATTGGCGTATTCCGCTCCCACATCCAATAACAAGACTTCTCCGTCCTTACATTCTTTATTATTCAGTATGTAATGCAAAACATTGCTGTTCTTCCCTGATGCAATGATTGGGGTGTATGCACAGCCTTTGGAACGGTTTCGTATAAATTCATAAAGAAATTCTGCTTCAATTTCATATTCCCAAACGCCCGGTTTTACAAAAGACAGAATTTTTCGGAATCCTTTTTCGGTAATATCACAGGCTTTTTGCATAATATCGATTTCTTCAGGTTCTTTTATAGAACGAAGATGCTGTAAAATGGGGTTGCTCCTCAGGTAGGTATGCCCTCTGTAGTTTTTTTGTAGTTTTTTGATAAAACGATCTTCCCGGGTTTCCACTACTTTTTCCGCACGATAATGTTCATTGATATTAATATAAATGTTATCTATCTGGGGAATAACCCTATCCAGAATTCTTTCAAGATCCTGAAGCCAGTATACATTTTTAATTCCGGATACTTCCGTGGCTTGTTCCTTAGTATATTTTTCTCCTTCCCAGATGGCTATATGTTCATTCGTTTCACGAACAAATAACATTTCCCTGTGTTCTTCATGATAAGCGCAAGGACATAGTACCAATACGGATTCCTCCTGATCTATACCTGAAAGATAGAATATATCGCGATGCTGCTGAAAAGGCAAAGTACTGTCCGCACTTATAGGATAGATGTCGTTGCTGTTAAAGATCGCAATGGATTGGGGAGCCATCCTTTGAACAAATTTCCGTCTGTTTTTAATAAACAAATTCTTATCAATAGGTGTATATCGTGTTTTCATAAAAATTACCTGTTTTTGAGAATTCAAAATTACTTATTAAACCTAAATTACACTATAAGAATCAGCGGGATTTTTAAAAGGCGGTTCCAAAGGTCGTCAAACCATGTCTCCGCTTCCCGGTAAAGACGATCATCAATATTGAATTGGGGAAAAGGAAATTTTTTCGTATCTTTATAGTACAGGAGGTTCCAAACTCCGACAGGTAAGTGATTTTGACCTGCCTTATCCCCTGAATAACTTTACCTGTTTTTAACAGTGATATGACCTGAGAGTTTCTCCCCGTTTTCAAAGTGGAGAATATACCAATAGGTACCGCTGGGCAACGAATGATTGTCATATTTTCCATCCCACCGGTAACCGTTTTCAACGATCTTGTCCAAAAGAACCTTGCCGTAACGGTCAAAGATTTGCAATCGGGTATTCGGATACGCTTCCAGCACTTTTATTTCCCAACTGTCGTTATGACCGTCTCCGTCCGGACTGATGAAGTTAGGAACGTTCAATAAGCCTGCTATCTCGCTTACGGTTGTACAGCCTTTTGTATCTCTCACATAAACATGGTAAATTCCCTGTTTCATATTTGTAAATGTAGGCGAAAGCTGCCAGAAAACCTGATCTAAACTATATTCCAATGGATAATCACCCGTTGCCTGAACAGTCAGACTGTTTTCAGTAGTCTGGATCTTTACTATAACAGGAGATTCCGAAAAACTCACTTTTATATCTTTACTTGACTGACAAGGAACACCGTTGGCTTTTACCGTTAAGGTATATATTCCCTCTTCCGGAAAAACAAAAGTTTTCCCCATGCCTATTATCTGTCCTTGCTTGTTTGTCCATTCGTAACTGTCGAAACCATTCGGCGCCGTATAGGTATGACTTTTGTCTTTACAAATGACGATTTTTTCTTCCAACTCCATTTTAGGATTCGAATGGATCGTTACATTAAGCTCAAATGGTAATGCACATTGTCCTTCGTTCGGAGTGAAAGTGCAAGTTTGCGTTCCTACAACAGAGGTATTTATCACCGATGGAGTCCATATGCCGCTGATTCCGTTCAGTGAGGTCAACGGAAGCGCAACCTGTGGTGAATCCTGACAATATTGTTGGGATAAGCTAAACTGTGGTATAGATACCTCTCCGACTTCAACGGGAGCAACAACGGTATTTGTACATCCAAGACTGTCCGTAGCCGTTAACGTTACATTGTAAGAGCCCGGAGCGGTATAATGATGTACCGGATTGGAAATAGTATCGGTATTTGCTTCTCCCGAACCGGTATCTCCAAAATCCCACTGCCATTTTACTATCTTGCCAACGTTGGTGATAGATTTGTCAAAAAATTGTACCGGATCGCATGTATTATCTCCTATATGATTAAAGGCGGCTTCTGTTATCACTTCTTTCAGCTTATAGGCAAACGTGGCATTGCAACTATTATAAGACCCTACTTCACAGGTATAAACCGCGTCGTCAACGGGGTTGTCAACTACAATTTTATCCGTGGTTGCTCCTGTATTCCACAAGTAAGATTTAAAGTTCGGCAAGTAGGGACTAATTGCAACTTCGGATGCTCCTTTGCAAAAATAAACCGTTTCGATGGGTCTGCGCATACCGGCGGAAAAATACGTATAGGAGCCATGCACACCCATAGAACAATCGTAGTGTTCAAATTCCAGACTTAATGTCTGACCTGTATAAGATGACAGATCAATAGCCAGAGATTCCCAAGGTTGATAATTGTAATTTCCTGACGGATTTATCTTTAAGGTATAATCTATTAACGGGATGGATAATGCAACCGGATCCAGTTTGCTTTTTGGATAAAGTTCGAGCCCTGTGCACGGACGGATTGGAACATAGTCGCCTGAAGCTGTTTTAAGAGAGTATTTATAGTGTGTGTTGTAGTCATGTGCATGTGTGTTATCCATTATGGAGGCTATCTGTAAAAATAAAATGGGATAACCGGGATTAACCTTAAGATCGTATTTTAGCTTGTAACTTCTTGAATTCCCTAATCCGCTTCCTGCAGGATCTCCGTAGCGCGCTACCTGCTGAAGTCCGTCCGGGACACGTTTCATATTGCCTGTGCCTGCATTTCCTTCCCAGTTACTACCATAGATCTTTACAACTACAGGACTGCTCACCCCTGACGGTCCCGGTATACTGTCGGGCTTATCTCTCGGCCCCCAGCTTGATTTCCAATGGGTAAAATCACCCATCGAAAGATCCAGATTAGGATTACCCGGGTCTTGGTTAAAGGGCGTTTGGGCATAGCTTTTGTTTATAATGATAAAAAGAAGCCATACATAAATACTATATTTCATTTTTGTTATTTTTTATTGTCTTTTTATTGTCCCTGATCAACCTGTATAAAATTATAGACCAACATGTTACCCCATACGTTACTTTATATACTTTATAATTACTGTATGATCATCTATTGTTTTCCGGTTCATTGTGTTTAAGAGCCTGTTTAAATTTTATTCAACTATTTATTTTTAGGTTCTAATTATATTTTGCATTCTTTTTAAGCTCTTTTGAGCGGCTTTTTCTCTTTTTCTTCTTGATTTAGCCCGCTAAATCTTCAAATAAAAAGCAAAAAATCCATCTCTAAAATAGCAATAAAAAATAATCGCAATAAAATTTAAACAGGCTCTTAATTTATAACTATCATTTTTTTAAGTATAGGTCGTAAGCTCCTGCCACTTCGGTAGAAATTTCCCCTAACCATCCGGCTTCCTGATTAGTTCCGGTATAAACTTTAACGAAATCGATTCCGGAAAGCTTCACCGGATTTCCGTTCTTATCTACTGCCCAGTCAATATCTATCTTGGAAGCCTCGCTGTTGTTGAGGGCATTGTCCGCATATCCATATCCGTAAGGAGTACCCACCCAATAAGTGCCGTTGCCGCTCTGGTCAGCGTAATTATCCGCTAATTTTGTCCCTGTAAAACTCAGGGTAGGAGAAGAAATCCATTGTGGATAGTAATTTTGGGAATGATAGGAGTTTTTTGTCTTATATCCGGATTTTCCCTGATTATCCGTCCATTTTATGTATTCAATATCTTTCTGCCAGCTTATGGTTCCCGGCACCGGAGCTTTGTTCGGATCGGGCTGATGGTAGGTGATTTCATAGTTTTTTATGGTAGTGTTCTTATGATATTCACTTCCGGCTATCTCATACCATTCGTCGTCGGGAAGCCCGTTTTTATTCTTATCGTAAGAAACCAAAATAATTCCCGGTTCGCAGGAACTTGAAGAAGCATTGCCCAATACGGTAAAATCTCTTCCTTTCATATTGATGATGGAATGGTCGAATCCAAAAACGACATAGCCTCCATATCCGCCCAGACTTATCGTTGCAGGCGATGAACCGGTAATAACTTCCGCTTTGGCAATCATGCTTTCTCGTGTATCGCCTTCTTCCCATTTAGGTAAAACGTTGGTAAATTGTCCTACGGCAGGGAGAAAATCGTATACTTTTGCTATGTAGGGGCTGTAGGTTCCGGTTTCCTTGTTTACAGTAATGTAGATTTGTTTTTCAATAGTTTCCTTTTTGTCTTTGATCTTCAGGGATACCTGATAAACACCTGTATATAAAGAAATAAAAGACAGGTTTCTACCCATGGTGGTAAGCGAATCTTCCTGTGAGCTTTTACTTTTTATCGTCCATTCAAAATCAGCAGCCGGATAGGCAGACAGATCGGGGGTAAGATCTAAAATACGCAAACGGTCAACACTGTATGCAGACTGTATTCCGGGATTGGTATTCTCTGGTTCGGAATTATCATCATCAGAACATGAAGTGATAATTAAAGGAGTTAATAAACTCCAACTTAAAATAACTAGTAATTTTTTCATTTTTTCATCTTATTTTTATTTTATTATTTCCATACAAAGGCAAAATGACCGGGAGAAACTCCCACAGTTCTTTCCCATTTTAAATTTCCGTTTTTGTCCAGACAATATACTTTTCCGGGAACGGTGTAATCTATGGCGTCTCCGATAAAAATATCTCCGTTAACAGGATTTATAATTATCCCATACGGAACTACGATCTTCGATTTCATACTTTCATTAATAAAGTGGGAGGAAGTGACCTCCTTGGCATTAATATCAATTATACCGTAACTGTTGACCGCTTTAAAGTTATTGTCGTAATCCGTTCCGTAATAATACAAGTTATCCTCATAGAAACCGAAGTTGGTCACTGTCGTATGTATAGTCTTTTCAATCGTATCTGACTTAGGATCAATAACGACAACGAAAGGTTTTATGTCGGAATAATTTCCCCGTGAGGTCACCCAAATCTTATTGTTTTTATCTTTTCTTACTCTCCACAAGTTAGACCCTACGGTTATCTTTTTTAGTTCCTGAAAGGGGTTCAGACTCAATACAGATACGGTATTATCATAGCTTTCCGGAGTATACCCCCCTGAGTTAGCCACATAGAGCTTATTGTTTACCACAGCCATTTCCTCGGGTTGATACCCCACGGTGGCTTCACCTACGATCTTCAGACTGACAGTATCAATTTTGTTGATGGTACCCAAGACGGTATTATTGGGCTGTGCAGCTCCGGAATAGGAAGAAACATAGGCATAGCCTTTATCAAACGTGATATACCGGCAATTAGGAATTTCGATTTGTCCCAAATGTTCGGATGTTTTGGCATCCATAACTTCAACGTAATTGGATAGATTGATAACCGCATACATTTTGGAGCCGTAAATTTGAATATCATTCCCTACATCACCCAGACTAAGGGCCACGGACGGATTAACTTTCCCATAGATATTATTAGTGAAAATCCCCGTGGAATAATCAAAATAATCCAAAGAAGCTTTATTACTACCCATATTTCCTTCGCTAAGAATATACAGCCCTTGTATGGAAATATTTTCCGGAGAAGCAACTGCTCCTTCGGGAGAATATGTCGAAGGCAGGGAATCATCTTCGCAGGAAAACGTAAAAGCAATAATGAAAAGCAGAAACACCAGTTTTTTTATCGTATCATTCATAGTTACTGATTTTTATATTTTATATTGTTATAGGTTCATTCGTACTGAAATCCGGTAATTTCTTCCGGGCATGGGATAATTCTCCACAATGTCATAATATCGGTTTAAAACATTGTTGATTTCCAGATCAATCTTTAATTTTAGTTTATTCAAAGGTATTTCCCGGGATATAAGGAGATCATGGGTATACCATTTTTTTACGTAATTGGCAGGCACATTAGCAGGAGAGCTGTATCTTTCACCGGTGTAAATAAAGCTATAATTCAGATTCCAGTCTTTGTATATCATACCCAGCAGAAAACTTCCGCTATGCCAGGGAAGATAAGGGATTTGGTCTTTGTAGTAATCCATAACCGGTCCCACCGTCAGGTTCCGGGCATCTTCATAGGTGTAGGTAAATCTCGTGTTTAGCAAAAAATCTTTGGTTATCAGCCAGGAAGACAAAGCGGAAACATCAATTCCCCGAATACGTACTTTTCCCATGTTGATCATAGCCCAGCGAAACTGTTGCCCTTTGGGATATGCTATAATCTTATCGTCAACCTTATTGTAATATCCGTCTACTACCACGTTCATGTATTTTATAAGTCCCGAATCGTAGTCTTTGCTATAATCTACACCTATATCGTATTGAACGGTATATTCCGGTTTAAGGTTGGAGCTCCCTATATCCGTGTAATACAAATCATTGAAAGTAGGCATTCGGAAAATTCGCTTATAAAAAGCATGAATATTGAAGTCTGTATTTCTAAAAGGTTTAAAATTAAGAAAAGCGGTGGGAGTAAATTCTCCTTTACCCCGGGCAGCTGCTGATGACCAGAAATTTTTTTTGATTTTTTCCTGAACGAAAGTTCCTAAAATACTGGTTTGAAATTTAAATTTGTAAAGACGAATATTGGCAGCCAAAGCAATTAATTCGGTATTTCTTTCGGGGAAAGCAAAATTCGCCAAATTTCCGTCCAAACTATTATGCTGGTAGTCCGCAGACAAGGCTATGTCCCAAAAATGAAACAGGGAATATTGTTGAGCTGTGGAGAGGTAGAACTCTTTCTGTTTGAAAGTATTGTCTATACTATTTGATAGCTTTTCCACCCCATTTTTGTCTTTGAATGCTTCACGGTTGTAATAGCGGGTATGATCGTAAGCATATTTAGCATTGATCAGTATTCTGTATTTAGGAATAATCTCCTTTTCGAAGGAACTTTGAAGGAAAAAATTCCGATCCCATAGTTTTCCGAATTGATACCGTTTTTGTGAATTCTTTACGACAGTTCCGGGAAGCCCTCTGCCGGAATCATAATAATATCCTTTCAGATTCCAGTATCCTTTGTTGAGCTTTCCAAACAGACCTGCCTCCCCGCGAAAGGCGCTGATATTCCCGTTTTGCCGTATTGCTACGGTATCCCAGCCGTCTTTTCTATAACGAAACGGATACTTCCCGTTGGAGTTTACATATTCTGCGTTGAAAGAAGAACTGATGCTTTCAGAAAGTTTTTGTTCCCACAAAACGGAAGGATTGATCAGCGCAAAAGAGCCGGAACGATAGTTAAAACTCAGATTCGTTTTTTTGTTGTTCTCAAATTTGGGTTTTCGGGTTACCAGATATATGCTTCCGGCAGAGCCGAAGTCTTTGGCAGATTGGAATATCTGACTTTTTTGCCCGTTATATAAAGAAATGGACTCCATATTATCCAGAGAAAATTTACCCAAATCTACGGTTCCGTTCTGGGCATTTCCGAGTTGTATCCCGTCGTAAAAAACGCCCACATGCTGACTTCCCATTGCGCGTATGTTTACGGTTTTCATTCCTCCGATCCCGCCATAATCCTTTAGTTGTATTCCTGAAAAATAACGAAGAGCTCCTGCAACCGAAGTGCTGTTTAGATTTTCCAATTCTTTTCCTGACAACTCCTGATGAGAAATAACGCCTTTGTTCTTTCTTTTTCCAAGAGCAATAACTTCCTGAAGTTCCGTAATTTTAACACTGTCTTTCTTTTCCTGAGAGAGAAGAAAAACCGTGAAAAACAAAAGCGAAGCGGTAAGGATATATTTATTTTCTGTCATTTTCATTAGCATTTGAGCTTTCTGAAAACGGAACAGAGGAGTAAAAAACAAAAAAGTCAGGTGTTTTGTACCTTTTTGAATGTTTCAGCCTTATTCCACGAAAGCTTTAAACTTAATAGATGTCTGGCAGGTCTTCTGACTTGCTCCGATTTTTGAGAAGCCTTCCCGGAAATAGTTCCAGTGGTATGTTTTCTCAAAACATATGAGAGCTTACAGCAGCGGGTCTGTTCCGGATTTTCACCGGATTCCCTTTTAAACTTGTCCGTTTGTTGAAACAAACGAACAAGTACCAAAACAAGACAAATGTATAAAATTTTTATATATCCACCATGTTATGACGAAAAATAAACAGAAATTGAAAATCTTGTTTACATAATAAGAAACTTCCTATTAAAAAATAAATAAAATCTATAACGAATTTTTCTCACCTGACATAAAGGTGGTATATTTGTATTTAGAAGAAATCTACAGGAAATAAAGATAAAAAATGTTATCAATAAAAAATTTACACGCAGGAATAGAAAACAGAGAAATACTGAAAGGAGTTAACCTGGAAATAAAAAAAGGAGAGGTTCATGCCATTATGGGACCTAACGGAGGAGGAAAAAGCACTCTTTCCAATGTAATCACCGGAAGAGAGGATTATGAAGTAACCGAAGGAACCATTCTTTTTGAAGGAAAAGAATTATTAGGCTTAGCTCCGGAAGAAAGAGCCAATAAAGGAATTTTCATGTCTTTTCAGTATCCGGTAGAAATTCCCGGAGTAAGTGTTTCCAACTTTTTAAAAGCTGCCATCAATGCAAACAGGAAAGCTCACGGTATGGAAGACATTTCTGCTAAAGAATTTTTGCAAAAAGTAAAAGAGAAATCGGAATTACTGGAGATAAAAAAAGACTTTCTTTCCCGTTCACTCAACGAAGGTTTTTCCGGAGGAGAGAAAAAAAGAAATGAGATTTTCCAGATGGCTATGCTGGAACCTAAACTTACCATTCTGGATGAGACCGATTCCGGGCTGGATATTGATGCGCTGCGAATTGTATCAAACGGAGTCAACATATTAAAAAACAAGGATAATGCCGTGTTGGTCATCACTCACTACCAACGATTGCTGGATTATATCATACCGGACTTTGTACATGTCTTAATTGACGGGAAGATCGTAAAATCCGGAACTAAGGAACTAGCCTTAGAGTTAGAGGAAAAGGGCTACGATTGGCTGTAATCCTCCACCCGGAAAAAAATATCAATGGGAAATCCTGTTAATTTAAATCACTAAAATGAACATTTTACAAAACAGAGAATTAGAAAAACATAAAGAAAATGCACATTCTTCCTTAGGGAACCTGACCTTCCCAACAAAAAAAGAGGAAGACTGGAAATATACCCGTATTTCCGAAATTAATCCGGAACACTATGCTCCGGCAAAACAAAACCCCGTTTCTCAGCAAATTGTTGATGAAAACTCCCTTGAAGGATTGGACTCTTTTAAAATTGTATTTGTTGACGGTGTTTTTTCTGAAAAATTCTCTAACTATCCTAAAGAAAAACTCATAGTTCTTCCCTTTTCAGAAGCTGTAAAAGAAGAAAAATATCATCGGATCTTATCCTCAAAGTTTGATTCCATCGTTGATAAAGAACAATATTTCACCCTGTTAAACACGGTTTCCACCAAGGAGGGAACTTTTATTTATGTTCCTAAAAATACCGCAGAGGAAAAACCGGTTGAGTTAATATACATCAACACTCCGCAGGAACAAAAAGCTTCTCAAACCATACGAAACCTGTTTATAGTAGAAGACAATTCCCAAATACTGGTAACGGAAAGAATTCACACCCTTTCCGATTTCGGATTTTTGACCAATGCCGTAACGGAAATATTTATAGGGAAAAATTCACATTTCAGGCTTTATAAAATTCAGGACGATGTTCCTACCGCCTGTCTGGTCGACGCCACTTTCGTGGAGCAGGATCAGGATAGTCAGGCATTTGTGCATACTTTCGCTTTCGGAGGGAAAGTCATTCGTAATGAATTATCCTTTGACCATAAAGGAGAAAACATAAACTCCACCTTAAAAGGAATTACCATTATCGAAGGAGAACAGGAAGTGGGTAATCACACTTTAGTACGGCACAATCAGCCCAACTGTGAAAGTCATGAATTATACCGAGGAATCTATAACGACAAGGCCCATGGGATTTTCAACGGGAAAATAAAAGTTCATAAGATAGCCCAAAAAACCAATGCATTTCAGCAAAACAATACGATTTTACTTTCAGATAAAGCGGAAATTGATACCAAGCCCCAGTTGGAAATATTTGCCGACGATGTGAAATGTTCCCACGGATGTACGGTAGGACAGCTGGATACTGACGCTCTGTTTTACATGAAACAGCGGGGTATTCATGAAAAAGAAGCCAAAGCTCTATTGATGTTTGCTTTCTGTGCCGATGTGATGGAAACCGTAACCCTGCCTGAATTAAAAAATAAGATCAATAAAATCATTGCCCGAAAATTGGATGTCAATATAGATTTTGATTTTTAACCGAAGTTAAAAAAATTACGACTTTCTTCTTCACCCGATTGCAATTAGATGCATGAAAAAACATTTCAAAAAAACCAAAAGAAAGAGTAGCAATTTTCCTGACTTGTCCTCTCTGGATTTAGTTTGGTTGTAAGTTACTGGTTGTGTGTTTTATTTTTATAAATTTACCGAACTAAGGGCAATTTTTGGAATGAAAATACGAGTAATCAAAACCGCATCAAAGGCAAAATTCAAAGCGATGGGACTCAAATAGTAAAGCGCACTCTTTGCCTGAAAGGATTCTTACTACGTTGTAGAAGGAGTAGCAATTTTACGTACCAAA
>JAISMV010000127.1 GCA_031276535.1 Flavobacteriaceae bacterium | reverse complement strand
CTCCCCTCGGAATGATCCTTTTTATCCTCCCTGAAAAAGGACATCGTTAATCCCAATACTCCTATGATAAGAAAAAGTTTTAGTATAACCCGGGATTCTCCGTTTCTATGAGCCATCTTTTTTTATTTTGAACGTTTTTTATCTTTTTAACTATCACTCCTTTTTTGTCTTTTCTGCCCTACAAACAATAGATTATTGCACCAACAGTTTTTTCGTGAGCTTTGAACTTTCCGACTGTATATTGATGTAATAAACTCCCGACAAAGGCGCTATACCCCGATACAGATAATAGTTGCTCCCTTCCAGATCTTGTCTTTCCAGAAGTCTGCCGGTGGCGTCGTACAAGAAAATTTGTACGGGAGACTTTCTTAACAGTTCTATTCTAAGGTAATATTCGCCTGTGAGCGACGGATTGGGAAATAAATCCACCTTTTTTATATTTTGAGTGCTTTGCTCGCGGACTTCCACCTCCCGTACGGATTCACAGCCTTCGCTTTGGGTGATCTTTATTTTATATTTCCCCCCTCGGGTAATCCTTACTTTTGAACTGTATGATAGTTTTATATCGTTCTGATCCGTCCATTGGTAGTGGTAATTCGTATCGGGAATAGCGGCATCCAGATCCAGACTGCTTCCTTCTACCAAAGTGTAGGCGGAACGCAGACCGCTTACGGGGGCATCAAAACTCTCTACATAAAGACTTTCCTGATAGGTCCTCCCTTGGGAATCTTCCGCCTTATATCGGTATGTGCCGGGCTTCAACCCGGTTATGGTCTTTATTTCTTCCTGAGTCGTGAGGGTTAGCTCCTCCTGATAATTTTCTCCCTGAACATAGATATGAAACGGAGGAGTGCCTCCTTCCACCTTGAAGCTTAGTTCTCCCGGCTGGCTGCCTCCGCAATCGGGTTGCTTGATCCACGCCTGGGCGAACATCTGTGGGGCTATATGAAAACTGATCACTTGATCGTTGTCTGTTGTCTGTGAAAAATTCATGCCTTGTATCCGGAGAGTCGTTTGGTCTTTTGCCGGTGCTATTTTTTGATATCGGGTGTGTCCTGCAGGGAAATCTCCGCTGCCGGAGTTATCTGTTGCCAACCAATAGAAAGAACCCTCCGGTATTTCCCCGATGATCGTTTTTGTGTCCAAGGTCAGGGTAAAGTTCTGCTGGGGTACGTTCGTGGTTAGTTTCCACTGTCTTGACAAGCCCGGAGGTTGTCCCTGACGGATCTTCTTTATTTCGAGGTTCTCCGAATTATCCCCCCATAGGATATAGCTCTGATCGGGAATTTCTTCGTCCTTACCGAACTCCAGGCTAAATATACCCGGCTCCAGACTGCTGCTGCCGGATCGCTGATCCAGATGCCCGTTTATGTCTTTTGCTATCCCCGCTACCCGGATGGGATATTTCCGGTTCTCTTCCGCCGGCCAGATCACTTTCCCTCCGCTGCTTAGGTAATCCTCCGGATCGCCTCCCTGATACAGGGGAATTCCGTATTTTATGGCCAGATAGCTTTCCACTTGTTTTTGCTCCCGTGGCGAAAGTACGCGATCGTACAGTATTACTTCCGCTATAAGTCCCCGAAATTTATCTATCGGTAGTTTCTTCCCGGAAACACCTCCCAGACGAAATGTCTTCGATGCGGACAGGCTGTCTCTCCCGTGATCGGTGTAGGTGTGTATTTCCGCAGTTTTCTGTTTCCCTTTTAACAGGTTCAGGTATTGTCCCTGACGGTAATCCGCCAAGCGGTGCGTGGTAAGGATCTTTTCCGCTTCAGAGCCATAGCTCAGCTCCCACAGGTTCTTCTCTTTCAGAGTATCTGACAGCTGATAGACTACGAAAAGGCTTATCTTATCCAGCTCTCCTGCGGGTATATTCAGCACCATCCCACCGGGATCTTCCGTGTAACAGACGCTATGATGGTTCAGGACATAGGTACGGCTTTTGCATTGGGGAGTGAATTTTAAAGAAATATCTGCCCGTACCGGTTCCAGAGTTGTCGTGCCTGTTTGTGGGTCTGCTATGCCTGCTTCCCATAAAACGGGCTTACGCACTCCTCCCGGATACGTCGTCTGGGAATAGACCCCCAATGTACAGGTCATGAGTAATAGGGTATAGGATAAGCGTTTCATAGATCTTATGTTATCTTTGTTATCTGAAGTTATTCCGTGAATCAAAGTTAAAGGCATAGCCCACCGTCAGGGTGAATACATTGCAGGGGTTGTGGTTCTCCACAAATTTATATCCGTTTACCTGTGTCTCTATCACATCGGTAAGACCTATCTTATACCGGACTTCAAACATCAATCCGTTTTCAAATTCATAACCCAGGTTCGCCACCAGGGAAAAATCCGTCTTCCCTTTTATGGTATTGCGTAATATCTGTCGGGTTTCCAAATCCCTGCCTAGATTGAAATATTCCTGATTGGATTCGTACTCTATCGCTCCCGGTGTCAGATTGAAGCTCAGAACTGGTCCCAATCCCAGATTCAAGCCTCCTATCGGATATACCTTGACCAAGGAGACCAAGGTTAAATAGTTGTAGTTGAAATCCATCTGATAGTTCAACCCGTTTATGTCGTTATACTTTATTTTCCCTCCCTGCATCGAATAGAGAATCTCCGGCTGGAGTGCTATCCGGGTGTCCGGAAATTTATAGTTCAGAAACAAGCCCGCTTCACATCCCCAGCGTACCTCCTCTTTCATAGTATAATCCTGATAGTACTCTTCACTTACTATCATCTTCGACAGATTCCCGATCCGCGAATAGGTGCCTCCTGCTTTTATCCCATACGTGAGATTCTCTAAAAACTGCGATCGTACCATGTTTCCACTTATAAGAACCAGTATTATCAAATATCGTTTCATTTTTCCTATATGTATATTCTTTTTTATCTTTTCACTCATCCAAAACTACAAACTTTATCCAAGATACCGAAAACTTTTTTTCCTTTTTTTCGTTTTTTTTCTCCTCTACTGCCCTAAATCTTATCATACCTCTTCTTATCTACCCATCCCTGAGGAATTTATCCGCCTCATGAGAGGGGGAGGATTTGTCCTCTAAAATATGTTCTATTTTTAGTTAATTTATACTGTTTTGCATTGATTACCCTAACTTCAGATTCTTACGAAATATCACCTAAAAACTTTTTATGATCTTTTATTTTCTCTCAATTAATTTTATCGAAAGGAGGAAAGACACCATTGCCAGTCCTAACAAAGTAAAAATAAAGCTATTCCATCCTCCTTGTGAATAAATCACACCGGTTTCCGTACCTATAAAACTGGATCCTACATAATAAAATAACCAGTATATGGAGGTAGCCGTACTTTTTCCTTCTTTGGCATGTTGAGAGACCATACGGCTTGCCAGAGTATGAGTTGCAAAAAAACTGAATGTAAATATTCCCAATCCTAAAATGACAGAGGTTAAATTAACCGGAAGCATCAACATTAATCCTGCAATCACCAAAAAGCCCGGCAATCTGATCAGTTTTGACGGAGGATGTGCATCTGACCATTTTCCTATAATTACGGAACCTACAATTCCTGTGATATACATAAAGAAAATAAAGGCTATGATATAATGTGGAAGGGAAAACGGCGGAGCTTCCAACCTAAACCCCAAATAATTATACATGGCAACAAAGTTTCCCATCAATAATCCTGCTACCAGATACAACCGCATCATTGTTTTGTCTTTCAGAAAGTTTCCCATCTGATGAAGTTTTTCTTTAACGGGGGAATTTTTTGGATTGAAAAATCGGGATTCCGGAAATAAAAAAGCAAATAATATTCCCAGAAGCAAAGTGGCAATTCCCATAATAATCACTGTTTGTCTCCATCCGATCCAGCCTGATAGTAATGCTGCAATCACTCTCCCGCTCATTCCTCCTGTGGTGTTTCCACTTAAATACAAGCCAATGGCAAATCCTAATGCCTTTATATCTACTTCTTCCGATAAATACGCCAAAGCAACGGAAGAAACTCCCGCCAATACAATACCTTTTACCAGATTTAATCCGACAAGCAAAGAAAAGTTAAAAATAAATCCGGATAAAATTGTAAGTAAAGAAGACAGGATAAGCGACAGAACCATCAGTTTTTTTCGGGGTAAGGCATCTGCTTTAAAAGCAAGAAAAAACAGTCCTATTGCCATTCCTAAAGTAGATGAAGAAACGGTCCAGCTGCTTCCGGCAGGAGTAACTCTGAATTCCTCCCCCACAAATGAAAGTATAGGCTGAAATATATAGAGTTGTGCAAAAACGCAAAGACCTGATAAAAAAATACAAAATTCTATTCGATTAAATCTTTTACTTTTTCTTTGAGCTTTTTCCATAAAGGCAGGTATTTCCTCTGAATTTTGTTTTTCTGTTTTTTTATTTTCTGTAAAAAGTTTCCCTTCGACAAAGATAGATATTCTTCACTTTAACTTATCCTGACAATCAAAATTCCGAAGAGTGATGAAAAAATGTTCAAATGGTAAATTTAATTCTCAGAGAATGGTATATTGGAAAAGAGACTCTGGTAAGTTAGAGGAAAAGCACTAAAGAAAGAGCTGCCCGAACGGCAGCCCTCCTTTTTTGTTTCTATTTTTCCCTGACAAAGTTTTTAGGATTTTCTTTGAATTTTTCTTTGCAATTACTACTACAAAAACCGTACAATTTTTTTTCGTAGGTCAACGTATCTTTTAAATGTTCCGACACACTCATCCCACAAATAGGATCTACTTCATTCACTACTTTAACATCTGCCAGAAGCGTTCCATGAGAGGAATGATTTTTCCCACCGGATTCACAGGCAGCAGCCACAAAAACCAGTCCTCCCAGCAACAAAAATTTTATAGTTTTTTTCATTGAAATACTTTACTTTAAATAAATTTATAATCAAAAAACATTCAAACAAATATAGTTATTATTATGTTTACTTTTAAGTATATCTTACGGTTTTTTATTTATGTAAATATCCGTTTGGTTTTCTTTCCACAAACGGGTTATTTCGATAAAATCCTGAACGGATAGTTGTTCTGCACGAAAACTTAAAAATTCATATGATTCTAAAGACACCGGAATCCCCAACGTTTTCAAGGCGTTCCGCAATGTTTTTCTCCTCTGATTGAAGCCCGCCTTTACAATCTTTACGAACAACCGGTCATCTATTCCTTCCAGATCTTCTCGGTATCTCTGTAACCGAATAACCGCAGATTTAACTTTCGGAGGCGGAACAAACACTTTTTCATGAACCGTAAACAAATATTCCGCCTGATAATACGCCTGTGTCAACACGGATAAAATTCCATAAATTTTACTTCCTTTTTTTGCTACAATCCGTTCGGCTACTTCTTTCTGAAACATTCCTGTCATTTCGGGAATCTGATGTCTGTTCTCCAAAATTTTAAATACGATCTGAGAAGATATGTTGTATGGGAAATTTCCAATCACGGCAAATTCTTCTTTGAATATATCCTGAAAATTCAATTTTAAGAAATCTCCAATTATACGATCGTTCAACAAGGGATAATTCACCTGTAAATATTCTACGGATTCGGAATCTATTTCTGCTACAAAAACCGTACATTTCTTTTGTAACAAAAACTGAGTAAGAACTCCCATTCCGGGACCTATTTCCAATACGGAAGAATATCCCTGATAGGTTAACGAATCCACTATTCGGGAAGCTATGTTACAATCTGTTAGAAAATGTTGTCCTAAGTGTTTTTTGGGTCTTACTTTCAATAGTTTTCGTATTTTAACAATAATTTATAGTCAAAATTACGTTAAAATATAAGAAGATTTTATACTTTAGCGAATATTTTACAAAAATATGGCGACAAAAACGGATAAGCTCAACAAAAGAAGATTACGTTCTTCTAACATTACAGTAGTCATTAGTATCTCTCTGGTGTTATTTTTAATCGGAATCATTGGTATGATCGTTATCAATGCCAATTCTTATATCGATTACTTAAAGGAACAAATGGTGATCGAAATTTTCTTTAAGAATGATCGGGATAAAGATAATCTGGTAAAAAATGAAAAGGCACAACTTCAATATCTGGACAGCATAAAAAGCCATCCTTATGTGAAATCCGTCCGATATATTTCCAAGCAGCAGGCAACCCATGCGGCAAAAACAGATCTAGGGGTCGATTCTCAGGCGCTTTTTGAGGAAGATATTTTTCCTGCTTCCATAACTGTAGCGTTAAAATCCGAATACATAGATTCCCTACACATCGAAACCCTAAAGAAACAAATACAGAAAAACTCTATAATAGATGATGTGAAATCCGACAGTAATCTACTATCGGAAATGAATAAAGGAGTACGAAAAATTACCATCGGAATATCTGTGCTGGCGATCATTATTTTATTAATATCCATTTCATTGATCAACAATTCCATACGGCTCAAGATTTATGCTAAAAGATTTATAATCAAAACCATGCAACTGGTCGGAGCGAAACGCTTATTTATCATGAAACCGTTTTTGGTACAAGCCTTCATACTGGGATTCTTAGGAAGTATCATAGCTTTGTCCCTGCTATATGGGGTCAATTATGGATTAATGCAATATAATATCCTTCCCCAAACCGTGGATTATACCAATTATATTTTCCTATCGCTGTTCATACTGGCATTAGGCATTTTTATAACTACGCTCAGCACCTGGTTTGCAACCTGGAAATTTTTACGATTAAAACTGGATGATCTGTATTATTCATAAACTCGCACAAAAAATATATTGGAAATGAAAAGTAAAACATCAAAAAATATACAATCCGAGTCTAAAAAAGATTTTCTTTTCGGGAAGAAAAATTACATCAGTATGCTTATCGGTTTGGGGATAATTGCTTTTGGGCTTCTGCTCATGGTCGGACCCGATGCTAATACTGTAAACGGAGTCTACGACAAAAACAACTGGAACGAAGATATTTTCAGTTTTCGGAGAATCCGTCTGGCTCCCCTGTTAATTGTTTTAGGTTTCATAATAGAAACCTATGCTATCATGACTACTTCCTGTAACTCTAAAAAAGCCGATCAATGAGCATTCTGGAAGCTATTATTATCGCTATTATTGAAGGACTTACGGAATATTTACCCGTTTCTTCCACTGCCCATATGATCTTTGCCGGTTCTATTTTTGGGATTCAGGAAAATAATTTCGTAATCCTGTTTAATTATTGTATCCAGTTTGGTGCAATTTTAGCCGTAGTAGTGCTTTATTGGAGGAAATTTTTCGATTTCAAGCGTTTAAAGTTTTATATCAAGTTAGCCTGTGCCGTTGTTCCGGCTTTAATTCTGGGGGGGATATTCAGTGATAAAATAGACAGCGTTCTGGAAAAACCGATTCCCGTAGCCTTGGTCTTAGTAGCCGGAGGTTTTCTGTTATTATTCATTGACCGGTTCTTTAAAAATCCGACTGTTGTAAAAGAAGAAAACATTTCCATAAAACAGGCTGTAATTATCGGTTTTTGGCAATGTCTGGCTATGATGCCCGGAACCAGCCGCTCAGCAGCCTCTATTATAGGAGGAATGCAACAGAAATTATCCCGTGAAGCTGCTGCTGAATTTTCTTTTTTTCTTGCCGTTCCGACCATGTTAGCCGTGACTGTATATTCTTTAACCCTAAAAAAATGGAAAGAAGGAAACGTGGAAATGAAAGGGTATGAACTGCTGGCTTCTAACAGCGACCATCTGGGACTTTTCCTTCTGGGAAACCTGATCGCTTTTATAGTAGCAATCTTTGCCATTAAATTCTTTGTCGGTGTGATCAAAAAATATGGGTTTAAAATGTGGGGATGGTACCGAATTATCGTAGGGATTCTCCTGCTTATCTACTTTAAATTCTATCAGGAAGTGTAAAAACTTTAAAAATTTATTGATCTCTAAAAGCTCAATCAGATTCAAAAAGCAGTGTTTTTGAAGTGTGGTAAGGGGGAGGTGTTTACAATACAAAAAACCTCGTAAAATCAAAATTTTACGAGGTTTTTCTAAATTTCTGTGGAGCTGGAGGGATTCGAACCCTCGTCCAAACGAGCAATACACAAGCTTTCTACACGCTTAGTAAGTCTTTACTTTTTCGATTGTAAACTGAGGACTTACACCCCATTTACAACTTAGCATCTGAATTTCAAATAAGATTCGATGCGGTTCTTATTCTATCTCCACATTCCTGTGCCTCTATACCAAACGCCGTAGAGAAAGGCTTTTGAGAGACATTTAGCTTCTCTGCCTTGCAGAGAAAGTGCTTGGACTTACTATAATTCAGTCGGATTAAGCAGCTAAAGCGTATTCTTCGTTGCCAGTTATAGTTTGTAATACAGTATTTACGAGTTTGCATTACGTGACTCGACGTGCTTACTTATCCATTGTTCTCGCTGTCAAAACCGGTCAGCCCCTTTTTTACAACAGATCAAAAGTCAGGAGAAAACTAATATATGTTTATTTGCCGATGACAAAAAACTCTTGTTTTTTTAGTTTCTCTGCCTGCAAAGATAGGGATTATTTTCAAGATAGTGTTGTCCGGATTTCCAAAATCACCCCCGAATTCGGGATAAAAGAAAGAATCATTTGGGGGAAACAAATAACCCACAATAGAAAAGCCGATTGCAAATTGAAAAATATATTCAGGCATTGTGTTTTTTGTTTGGACTACTTTTTGATGATAAGATCGAAAGAATTATTATTCATCACCCTTCCTTCCGGGAAAATAAATGTTCGAAAAAGTAAGAACCTGTTTAAATTTTATTGCGATTATTTTATATTGCTATTTTTGAGATGGATTTTTTGCTTTTTATTTGAAGATTTAGCGGGCTAAATCAAAAAGAAAAAGTGAAAAAGACGCTCAAAAGAGCTTAAAAAAGAATGCAAAATATAATTAGAACCTAAAAATAAATATTTG
>JAISMV010000081.1 GCA_031276535.1 Flavobacteriaceae bacterium | reverse complement strand
TTTAGCGGGCTAAATCAAAAAGAAAAAGTGAAAAAGACGCTCAAAAGAGCTTAAAAAGAATGCAAAATATAATTAGAACCTAAAAATAAATAGTTGAATAAAATTTAAACAGGCTCTTAGTACTGAACTTAGGTTCTCAACTAAACCACCTAAAATTACAGAAAGAACCACGGGTTTCGGGCTATGGCAATTTCCTGTAAAAATAATAAACGATCGGCTAAACGGAGGTTTAAAACTTTCAATACAATAAACCATAAACTCCATTAACTACTTGTCTTGAATTTATATACAATGATCTGAAAATATCAGCTACATAAGATCACCGGAAAAACTCTTTTGTTCTTAGTAATAAAAGGGAAAATACCACTTTTTGATTTTTTTATCTTTTCTGAAAATTTAAATCACTTTATATAAATGATTTAGCCATGAATATGCGAAATTCAAAATATTTATGAAAAATATTTATGAAAAATTAAATTTATTTAAATATCTTCGCGGAAAATACAATTTAGATCTTTGTAAAAAGAATATATAACTATAGAACTAACCAAATATATTATATATGAATACTACCTTAAGAACAAAAAGAGGATACATGACATTGGTCTGCATTTTCTTATTTCTCAATCAATCAAACATCAAAGCTCAAGTTACTATCGGCGAGGACAGAGAACCACACCCGGGAGCCGTACTTGAACTTGTATCTCTTTCAAAACACGGACTGTTGCTTCCCCACGTGTCCCTCACCAACGCTGGTACCTGGCAATTAGACGGCACGCCTGTAGAAGGAATGACTGTTTATAATGAAGCTCCTTCCACCCTCAATGATTTGAAGGGAAAAGGTCTTTATGTCTGGGTCGACAATAAATGGCGCGTAGCACAACAAACTACCTGTAATGGAACTCCCTCTATCGGAAACATTTCAACCGACAAAACGAGTTGTATGGTAAATGAACCTTTTCAGGCTTGGGTAGCGCCTTCTGTCGGAGCGACACAGTATGTGTGGAAAATAACCGGAGCGGTATCCACAGCCGGCTATTCAAACACCAACACCATCAGTTTGGTAGGAATGACGAAAGGAACAATCACTATCACTGTAAAGGCAATTGGTGTCTGCGGAACAACAGCTGAGTCCCCTGCCAAAACCATAAATATCTACTAGTAAATCAGAAGTATTATATTATGAAAAAACAGATATTAATACGTAAATTATTTACGTTGGGGTTTATTTTTTCCGGCATATGGGGAATATACGGACAAGTACTTATCAATTCAAACAATAATGCTATTCACTCAGGGGCAGTGCTGGAATTGAAATCCGAGGCGAAAAGAGCCGGCTTGCTCATGCCTAAGGTAGCGCTTACTTCAGCTACGGTTTGGGCACCCGTAAACGGGAATGCCGTGAACGGAATGACTGTACATAATTCCAACAATACCACACAAAACGGATTGAACGGAAAAGGAGTCTATACATGGACAGACGGACGGTGGTATCTTGTATCCTCCTCCCCCCCATGTACTTCGGCTCCCAAAAATCCTATCCTGAATATAAACGGCACTACGAATAAAGTAGATCCGTATACACCGTTTCTGTTATATGTAACCAATCCGGAAGCAGGAGTTTCCTACAAATGGACCCTGCCCTCAGGGCTTATCGGTCATTCAAATTCGAATGTGATCTCTGTGGTAGGAGTGAAACCCGGCAAATATACCGTTAGCGTACAAGCATATAATGAATGTGGCAATAGCAATAGCATTTCACAAATGATCAATGTAGAAATAACGCTACCCGATATAGACGAATCCGGTAATGCACAGATACAAGGGGTTACCTGTTACGATGTAGCTCAGACCGATGACACGGGCGGATCTTGCGGTAGTTTATCAAGCCGTTATCCTGCTTTTAACACTGCCGACAAACGAATCAGAAAATATCTCCTTTCCTTACAGAGTATTAACGGGATATCTGATCTTAAAGTCGGATATACCGATGATGCCAACGGTATAATAAAATTGGTTTCCGGTAACGTCCCCGGCACTTTATCTATTAATGAACATATTATTAACGTGGTATTTGCCGATGACATCAATACCATTGTAAAAGGAAAAGGGAAAAAAGCGACAGCAAAAATTTATGCTATCTATAAGGAAAACGGAAAAGAGAAATGTGTATTGCTCACAATCACCGTACAAGATTGCTCATGTTGTCCGTTGGATTATGCCAAGATTGTTGAAAATGCAGCATACAAAGGAGCTGATATCGTAAATGCTAATGATATAGCGGAACCACTGAAGGCGTTGAACCATTTTGAGCTGATTCCTAATTCGGCGCTTTGCGTTTGGAAGACAAATCAGGGTAATGCTATAACTGATGCAGGTAATTTGGCCAATAACTGGACGGACGCGAATAAATATTGTACCCAAACAATGGTTGCTAATTATGGCGAAAGCTGGCGTTTACCGAATATTGCAGAAATGTATCACAACCTGCATAAGATATTTTACAATGATGGCGGAGCCGGCAGCAGCTCAAGAAATGGTAGATCGCGTTTCATAAGCAGTTCAGCTCAAGCAGGTAAAAAAGACTATTTGATGTATACAATCATGGATAATACGGGAGCTTTAAAGATAGACAATAGTACTCTTAGCAGAATTAATGGTAGTCTATACGGAAATTACAGATGTGTAAAAACGATCGATTACTCTAAATAAAAAATGAGATTTTCAGTTAAGTTGTTGCTATTTGCGCTATGCTGTTTCCCATGCGGCATATCTGCTCAACAAATAGAACTTTCTTTTCCGGTCCTTCCGGAAAAGAAAGTTCATATATATTATTCCAAAGGAAACCGTGAAGATTCGCTCTTGGTCGCATTGGATAAACTGGGAAAAGGGAAAACACAGCTGCCGGAAAATTATATGGGATTTATTCGGATTCATATTCCCGGTTCCGGATCCGTGGAATGTATAGGAGGAGAACCATTGCTGAAAATAGAAAGCCGGAATGCTTTCATCGACAAAGAACGCATCAGTTTCCCCGGTTCGCGCGAAAACAGCTTCTTGTACCGAATGTTCAAGGAAAAAGATTTGAATATCAACCGTAACGCATGGATACAGTTCGGTATGGAACTTTATGATCCTGAAAGCGATGTTTACAAATTGCTGGAAAAAGAAAACAAGGAAAATACTATACAAAAGTCATCCATTGCCGGGCAAATTAAAGAAGCCGGATTATACGCTTCCAAATTATTGAATATTATGGATCATATAAACGATATGGGCGTGGCTATAGATGCTGAGGATACCCTGGCTTTTCCAAAGATTAAAGCGTATTTCCACGAAAAAACAGATTGGAATTCCCTTTATACTTCGGGACGGTTATGGAAACTCACAAATGCATATTATACCGGTTTGTTCGAAAAAGAGAACCTTTATGCAGAAGATATACTGCCTTTGTTCGGACAATTACAGGAACCCATACGTTCGGCTTTTCTGGAGACCACTTATGAAACCTGTGAAAAATTAGGCTGGGACAGAGCGAAAGAACGCATCGTGTCATACATATCCGAACATAAGATCACATGGGATACACAGAATAGCAACCTGAAAAGGATTCTTGCCTCTGAAAAAACCGGACGAGGAAAATCTGCACCTCCTCTCAAAGGTTTAGCCAATGACAACTTCAAAGGCATTTCCCTTATTTTCTTCTATGATTCAGGGTGTGACCATTGTTTGGCACAATTGGAGGAATTCAAAAAACAATATGCCCAGCTGATTAATTCGGGAGTCAGAGTGGTATCTGTTTCCGCCGATGTCGACGAAAGGATCTATGAACATCACGCCGGTTCTTTCCCTTGGAACGATAAATTATGCGATTACAAAGGATTTATGGGAGAAAATTTCATAAACTACGCCATTATTGGCACTCCTACCATTTTTGCCGTTGCTGACGACGTTATTATGGGACGCTATTCCAACCTGTCCGAAACGGGACTGGTTCTGAATCAGGGGCAAAAACCTTAACCGGAGAATAATTGCAGCAATACCCGTCATACGCTTGCAGTGATTTTAACCGGCAAAAAACTTTTATAAAAGAAAAATACTTGGTAAAAAGGAATTTTTTTCATATCTTATAACGTAGAAAAGGCTGTCCGAAAAAGTAGTGGACAGCCTTTTTTTAGTTACTTTGATCTCTGCTTTGATTGTTCTACTTTTTCCCGCCTGAATGCCTATAAGGGATTATTGTTAATGGTCTCGCTTTCAGTTTATATTCAATAGGGCAAACGCATCATGAAATAGTAAGCCTGAAAGGCAATATTTTCGTAACCGAAAGTCAGCGACCTTCGGAAAGCTCAGCTCAACAACTCCCCTGCCTGGAAGGCAGGGCTAAAAAATAGCAACCCCACGAGCTGCACACGTCTTCCTTATCACCTTGTGTTCCACATAAAACACAGCAATTCGGCAATCCCCAAAGCACACGAAAAAGAATACCCTAAGCTTTGGAAAAGAATACCGTCAACTTTTGACGGAGAAAGGGAATGATATTTTTCGAAAGATTAAGTCCTGCCTTTCAGGCAGTGCAGCACTTTCATCATTCTCTTCCGCAGATCACGATCTGCGGTTATGAAAATCATATCCTTTCAGGATTTTTGCTGTGTTATGAAAAACCCTAAATCCTATAACCAATAAAACCGTAATGGGAAAAGACTCAACCTTTCGGAAAAATAAAACCCCTCATCGCAAAATTATTCCCACCGAACTAAAAGGAACACGTCAGAACTAATCTGATCCGGGGAAAGCAATCGAAGTGTTATTTCTTAATGTAAACTGCAAGGTCTTCAGTACAGGAGTTACTATATGCTCATACCAGAACATTTCCCTCTCGTCGCCACCATGAGCAGGTTCGCAAGAGAGAGGCTCGGAATCGAAGACACACTGAAGAACTTCCGTTGTCAGGGCGTTATTTCCGGAAGGGTACTCGCGGGTTTTGCACGCGTTCAAAATTTCCTCTTTATCCGCACTAAATTTCCACCCGGAAGCACATCCCAATGCAGCCAACTTCTGCTGAGCCTTGAGAGGTAATGAAACCGTGAGGATCGTTAATGCGAAAAACAATAAATTTTTCATACGTTCACTTATTAAAAATTAACAGAATATACACAAAGTGCATGCCAATTAATTCTACACATTTTATTTTCTTTTTTATACACAAAGTGAAAATAGATTTTTTTATATCAAATGAATGTTAAAACAAAGGAATGAATAAACAAAAAAGAGAAACTAAAGAGGAACAACGATTTTTTATAGTATATAAATAATATTTTTATATGCCCTATTTTTTTAGGGGGACATGTTTTTTAACCCTATATATTATTATTTATAACTCTAAATTTTTATACCCATCCCACCAAAATAATTAAGAGCATGTTTAAATTTTATTCAAATATTTATTTATAGGTTCTAATTATATTTTGAATTCTTTTTAAGCTGTTTTGAGCGTCTTTTTCACTTTTTCTTCTTGATTTAGCCCGCTAAATCTTCAAATAAAAAGCAAAAAATCCATCTCTAAAATCGCAATAAAATTTAAACAGGCTCTAAGGATTACTTATCTTTTTTTACAATTTCAGAATCATACAATTGTACCGGTTTTAATTTTTTTCTGCTCATTTTAAGGTTTATAAATTCCACAAAAAGAGAGAAAGCAATGGCAAAATATAAATATCCTTTAGGAATAGCACCCACTTCGGCATCGAATATTTTCAGATGGGAGAGGTGTGAGGCTTCGGTAATAAGCATCACTCCGATCAGAATAAGGAAAGACAAACCCAAGATCTGAATCGTAGGGTGTTCATTGACAAATTTACTTACCGGTTCGGCAAAAAGCATCATAATTATTACGGCTATAATCACAGCGCTGACCATAATAGCCATGGCGCCTTCGTAGCCGTAATCTTTAAAGCTTACCAGCCCAACCGCCGTCAACACGCTGTCAAAAGAGAAAACGATGTCCAGTGCGACTATTTGCACGATTGTTGAGACGAAACTGTTTTTGGCTTTAGAACCCTCAGCAACTTCATTGGCGCCTTCCAGTTTATGGTGTATTTCCGTTACGCTCTTATATAACAGGAATAAGCCCCCGATGAATACGATGATACTTTGTCCGGAAATGCTTCCGTCAATCCAGGAAGTGGCAAAAGTGTAGATGGGTTTGGTTAATTTTAAAACCAGAGAAATCCCGAACAACAAACCGATACGGAACAACATGGCAAGCAAAAGCCCTGTTTTTCTGGCTTTGGGCTGTTGCTCTTCGGGTAGTTTGGAGGTTACAATAGAAAGGAATACAATATTGTCGATTCCTAATACAATTTCCAGGAAAGCCAGAGTTAACAAGGCGATCCAGGCACTCGGTAATAAAAAAACTTCTATAAATTCCACAGATATATATTTTTCGCAAATATAAATTAAAAGCTGTTATCTTTGTTTTTATTTTGTTTATTTCTATGAAAATACCGGCTATCGTTCAGCTTCATCTCCTTGTTTTTATGTGGGGCTTTACGGGTATTATGGGAAAGCTTATCAGCCTGAAAGCAATTCCTTTGGTATGGTGCAGAATAGCAATTGCCGTTCTTCTGATATTTTTTTATCTCCGTTTTTTTACCAGAGAAAGTTTTAGTTTTGATAAAAAACTGATTTTCAGTTTTTTGTGCTGCGGCTTTATTATCGGATGTCACTGGATGCTGTTTTATCATTCCATTAAAGTATCCAACATATCCATAGCCACATCCACCTTATCGACCGGAACGCTGTTTGCCGCTTTGCTGGAACCGATCTTATTCGGACGAAAGATCCGAATATCCGAAATATTTCTCAGTATTGTTATTATAGGGTGTATTTTTCTGATTTTTAAAACGGAAATAACCTATTGGAAAGGAATTGTTATGGGAATTGCCTCCGCCTTTTTATCTGCTTTATTTTCCGTGATAAACGGCATTTTGTATCATAAGGGGAATTCTTCCGTTATCACTTTTTATGAGCTTTTGGGAGGGCTTTTTATCGTAACTGTTTTTATGAGTTTTATTTCCGGATGGGATGCGGTTGCCGTCATTAAAATTAAGGATGTGATCTGGCTTGTTATACTGGGGAGTATCCTAACCGCTTTTCCCATGATCGTTACCATGAAATTGATGAAGAATATAACGCCGTTTACTTTGATGCTTTCTGTAAACATGGAACCTGTTTATGCCATTCTAATCGCATTTTTCATATGGGAAGATTCGGAGAAAATGAATCCTGTTTTTTATATTGCCACAGCAGGGATGATTCTGGCTATTTGTGTTAATGGATATTTAAAGACGAAAACGAAAGGATAATTTCTAAAAACCGGAAAAAAATTTCTTCCGGCTGTAACGTCCATCTTCTTAAAATTTCTTTAGTGTAAATGGGGTACTACGGGTTTAATTTTATACTTTTACATGATATTATAAGTATGCATTATAATTTATGACCCTGATAAAAAAATATTTTCCTCATATAACTGAAATACAGGAGTCTGTGTTCAATAGACTACCGGGATTGTATTCCGAATGGAATGAAAAAATCAATGTGATTTCCAGAAAAGATATAGATTTCATTTATGAAAGACATATTCTTCATTCTCTGGGTATTGCGAAAGTAATTCAATTCAAACCGGGCACCAGGATTTTGGACATCGGAACCGGCGGAGGGTTTCCCGGCATTCCTCTCGCCATACTTTTTCCGGAAGTTTCGTTTTTATTGGCAGATTCGATCGGGAAAAAGGTAAGGGTGGTGGAAGAAATAGCCCGGGAATCAGGCTTGCACAATGTTCGGGGGATACATTCCCGTGCAGAGGATATAAAAGAAAAATTCGATTTTATCGTGAGCCGGGCTGTTACACAAATGCCGGTTTTTATGACTTGGACGAAAGGAAAATTTTTAAAAGAAAACAACAATTTATTACAAAATGGCGTTTTATATCTCAAAGGAGGAGATTTATCCGATGAATTGGGAAATTTCCCCAATGCAAAAATTTATGATTTAAAAGATTTTTTTAATGAAGAATTTTTTGGCACTAAGAAAGTAGTTTATATAAAAAATATGTACTGAAATTATGCGAAAGAATATCCCATGGCTCGCTCTTGTATTAGGAATTAATTTATCTGTAAATGCTCAGTTGTCAGAGGTTTACTATGCTAAAGATTATCAACTCAACACAGCTCAGGAATTATATGATAATGAAGCCTACAGAGGCGCTCAGTATACGTTGAATAACCTGATCAATTTTTCTCATTTGGAACCGCACCAGTTGGAAATTGCCTGTTTATATGATGTCCTTATAAGCTTGATCTTTCAGGATGAAGGCGCTGAAAGCAAATACGATGCTTTTTTGCTCCAGTATCCTCAGAATACGGTGGTTAAAGGAGCGCATTTACAATTGGGAAATTATTATTTATATCATCAGGATTATGCCCGTGCTTCTCAGGAACTTTCCCAGGTAGACATGGAAAGCCTGCCGGAAAGAAAAAGAGCCAACCAGTACATCAAACTGGGGTATGCTCAGTTTATGATGCAGGATTATGAAAATGCCGAAAAAAACCTTCAAAAAGGAGAATCCACTACCGAATACAAAGATCAGATCAATTATTTATCCGGGCATATTGCTTATGCAAACGGAGAACATGTGGACGCAAAAGAAAGATTTTCAGCCCTTATTGATAATCCTGAATTTTCAGACAAGATAAAGCCTTATATGCTTCAAATCTATTTCAATGACGGAGAGTATGATATGGCTATCAATACCGGAAAATCTTTGCTGGAAACCAACCAATATCCGGAATTAAAAACCGAAATTTCTAAAATTATCGGAGAAAGTTATTTCCGGCAGCAGAACTATACTGCGGCGGAACCGTATCTTAAAACCTATGTGGAAAATATAGAAAATCCTGCTTTGACCGATTACTATCAAATGGGATATGTTCTGTATCATGCAGGAAAATACGACGAAGCCGTAAGTTACTTCAACAAGATTACGGCGGGAGATATTTCTCCCATTTCTCAGAATGCATACTATCAGCTGGGAAATTCTTACCTGAAAACATCCAGAAAAAAAGAAGCGCTTACCGCATTTAAATCTGCTTCTGAAATGGACTTTGACAAACAAATTCAGGAAAACGCCTATCTGAATTATGCCAAGTTGAGTTATGAAGTGGGAAATCCGTACAAATCGACGTCTCAGGTTTTGAGCGATTACCTGAAAAAATATCCTAACTCGCGCAATGCGGAGGATATAAATAAATTATTGGTTAAATCTTATATAGACTCAGGCAACTTTGCAGAAGCCTCTCAACTGTTAGCCAAAATTCCCAATAAATCTCCGGAATTAAAACGAAAAGAACAAGAAGTCGCTTACGCTTATGGAATCCAGTTATACAATCAGGGAAAAATCGCGGAAGCCTCGCAGGAATTTGAAAAAGCCATAGCTTTGGAAAACAATTCCGAATTTTATGCTCGTTCCCTTTACTGGAACGCTGATAGTCAATACCTGTTGGGGAATTATCAAAATGCCGTTGATAATCTGAAAAAGCTTCGAAATACAGGAATAAAAATACCTGAGAGCCAGCAGTTAAGCTATCAGGAAGGGCATGCATACCTGAAATTAAAAAAGTTTGATCTGGCAGCAGCAGCTTTTAAGGAATACCTCAAAGATCCTAAACAGGAATATAAATCGGATGCGGAATTGCGTCTGGCAGATGCTTATCTGGGGAATAACAATACGGATCAGGCGATCTTACTTTATGATCGGGTATCCGATCTGAATAATGAAGACGGAGAATATTCCCAATATCAGAAAGCACTTATTTACGGACTGAAGAACGACCATAAAAATAAAATTACCGAACTGGAAAAGTTTATAAAAACCTATCCAGAAAGCGACAAAATTGCAGAAGCTTACTTTGAATTGGGATTGGCTTATGCCGAAACCGAAAATTATAAAAGTTCCAATTCGTACTTTCAAAAAGTAATCCATACTTCCAAAAACAGTGATTTGATAGCAATGTCTTACCTTAATATGGCAGATAATGCCACCAGCCAGAAAGAATACCAAAAGGCAATCACCGAATACGGAATCATCGCCGACAAGTATCCTCAAACCGATTACGCATTGCAGGCGGTGACCGGAGCAAAGACGGCATTTATAGAAGGCGGCAGGGGAAAAGATTATGAAAGCTGGGCAAACAAAAAAGGATACAGCGTGAACCGCTCGGAAGCGGAAGAGATAGCTTTTATTTCTGCACAGAAAGAATTCTTGAATAAAAATTATGCCGCTGCTTCCGTAGAATTGGCTTCTTTTTTGAAAATGTATCCGGAGACTGCGCGGAAAATTACTTCGCAATATTATCTGGGAGAAAGTTATTTTCAGATTAATGAACACGATCAGTCTGTTGAAGTCCTGAAACCGGTGGCAAATTCTCCCAACGAATTTCAGGAAGAAGCGTTGCTCAGACTTTCTCAGATATACCTGAAACAGGGAAAAGATCAGGAAGCACAAAGTACATTGGAATCTTTATATAAAATTACCGCCAATGGAAACTACCGATCGTATGCCGAGGTGGAATTAATGTATATCTATTCCGATAAAAAAGACTATACTAAAGCCAATGAGATGGCGGCTAAAGTACTGGAAAATTCTAAAAATCAGGCAACTGTAAAAGAACAGGCTAACCTGATCAAAGCCCGAAACCTGTATGCTTCCGGGAAGACCAAAGAAGCAGCTGCGTTATTTACAAATCTTGAACGCTCAAAAAACAATGCAGTAAAAGCAGAAGCGCTTTATTACAATGCTTTGTTCAAAAATAAAGACAAAAAATACGATGCCAGCAACACCGTTATTTTCAATCTTACTTCTCACTATTCCGATCAGCAATATTGGGGAGCCAAAGCATTAATCGTTATGAGTGATAATTATTATAACCTGAAAGATAATTATCAGGCTACGTACATTCTGGAGCAGGTCATTGAGAACTACAAAGAATTTCCCGATGTGACACAGGAAGCACAAACACAATTAAATAGAATAAAAAAATAATTGATTTTCACTTATATTCCGAAGTTTATGAATACCCGATACCAAACAATAATATTCCTCTCACTGTTTATTCTTCCCCTGATTGGCTTTTCCCAATTGAAAGAAGAAGTATTGAATGTTGGAAAACAGAAAAATCCGGAAGTAAATGTAAAAAACATCCAGAAAAAGAAAAGCAATCCGGATCGATACCCTTCTGCAGACGATCAGACTACTGTAAAAGATACCTTGAAATACGTTATAGTGAACATTCCCGCTACTTCCGAGTTTCAGACTTCACAACTTCCTCCTCAGCCGTTAAATACCGATTTTAAGGAACCGTATTATGATAATTATGCCAAAGTGGGATACGGAACGGGAAATACATTGTTGGGAGATGTTTACTTTAATTATTCCATTAATAACCATCTGGCAGGAGTCAAATTTTTCACCCTGTCAACCGATGGTCCGAAAAGCCGCTACGACTGGAAAACTTCTTCCTCCAATATTGATGCTGAGGCTTTTTACATCTCAAAGCTAAAAGACGGGAAACTGCATCTTGCCGGAAATTACGTATATAACGGTTCCAATTATTACGGGCTTGCCATTCCTGAATTTTATGCTACTTCCGGAATGGACTTAAAACAAAATGCCCATAAAATTACGTTTAAATCCGATTATGATATGTATTCCAACAACTATCTGGATAAGGCTTCTTTACAAGCCGGATACTGGTGGGATAAATTCGATTCCAAAGAAAGTTTTGTAGACGTAAAGGCTAAGTTGGCTAAAAGTGATGAAAGTGCAGCCATGGTGCTTTCGGATTTGAATTTCGGAGTTGAAGCCGATGTTTTATTCAATTACACTCATACACAATTCGGATTGGATACGGAAAATAGATACACCTATCTCACAGCCGGATTTTCTCCCGTTTTGAAAATTTCCACCGGAGGGTCTTACCTGAAACTGGGAGCAGACATTGCATATAACGGAGAATTGGAAGGGAACAACACCAAATTTTTATTTCATCCTAAAATGGAATTCTTATTCCATGCCATCAGAAACATCAACGTATATGCAGGAATTGACGGAGGATTAAAACTGAATACTATGGCGGATCTATCCGTGGAAAATCCCTATTTATTTTCTAATCAGATATTACGACCTACCAACACTCTTTATAAGGTTTATGCAGGAATCAAAGCCTATGTGGGAGAAAGTATAAAATACGAGGTGGAAGCTTCTTTCAGCAAAGCGGAAAATCTTTTCTTTTACAAACGGAATCCTTACGAATTTTATCCTATTTTATTGAAACCGTATAACAGGCTCAACACTTTTACTGCCGTATATGACAATGGAAATATTATGAATGTTAAAGGAGTTTTACAATATTTTTGGAATGGCAATTTGGTTTTTGGTATAGAAGGTGAATATAACAACTATAATCTGGACGATCTTAAACATGCATACCATCTGCCCGACTTTAAGGCAGGGTTGAATGCGGAATATAAAGACTTAGAGGACAGACTCCGGCTGGGAGCAAAATTATTTTTTACGGGAGAAAGAAAAAGCAACTATTACTACTATGACCCGACAACTTTTTCCGTTTATGAAAAAGTTGTCGATCTGAACAGTTATGTAGACCTGAATCTTTCTGCTTCGTATCAGATAACAAACCGATTTTCTCTCTTTATAAACGGCGCTAACCTGTTCGGTAAAAATTACGAACGATTTCAGGGCTATAAAGTGCTGGGAACTCAAATCTTAGGAGGAGTTCTGGTTAAATTCTGATTTCCTGTAATACGGGAACTTATGCTTGAGCCGGGTTGAATCAGGTTTTCTATTAAAAGTTTAAATGTGTTCGAAGAATACCGTCAATTTTTGACGAAGAACGATATAAATGAACGATACTTTTTGAGAGACTAAGTCCTGCCTTTCAGGCAGTGTGGCATTTTCGTCTTCCTTCCCCTCAGGTCGATGACTTTCGGAAAGCACACACAACAACAAACAGCCGAAACCTATCATATCAAAACATAGTAAGCTGCGGGAAATAGTTTTTTGTTTTTGCGGATATATCGGTTAAAAACAAAAGGGATTTTTCATAAAGAAAAATCCCCCGATTATTAGGTTTATTATTGCTTTTATAATTTTTTCAACAAGGATTTTATATCTGCTTTTTCACTGATTATTTTATGTAAGGCATCTGTAGAAACTCTTTCCTGTTTCATGGTATCACGATCCCGAATAGTTACCGTATTGTCTCGTAATGTATCGTGGTCTATTGTAATGCAATACGGAGTTCCGATAGCATCTTGTCTTCTGTAGCGTTTTCCTATGGCGTCTTTATCTTCGTATATTACGGTAAAATCATATTTTAGATCGTTGAATATCTTTTCTGCATATTCAGGCAATCCGTCCTTTTTTACCAGAGGGAATACGGCTACTTTTATCGGAGCCAGTGCAGGAGGCAGGGAAAGAACCACCCGGGAAGTGCCGTCGTCCAGCTCTTCATCTTTCAGACAATTGGAAATTAATGCTAAAAACATTCGGTCTAACCCTATGGAAGTCTCTACCACATAAGGCACGTAACTCTTATTCTGTTCCGGGTCAAAGTATTGAAGCTTCTTTCCGGAATATTTTTCGTGGGCTGAAAGGTCGAAATCCGTACGGGAATGGATTCCTTCCAGTTCTTTGAATCCGAAAGGAAATTTAAATTCAATATCTGTGGCAGCATTGGCATAATGGGCAAGTTTTTCGTGGTCGTGGAAACGATAATTGTCACTACCCAATCCTAAAGCCAAATGCCATTTTAATCTTTTTTCCTTCCATGCTTCAAAATGGGTGAGTTCGGTTCCCGGAGGTACAAAGAACTGCATCTCCATCTGTTCAAATTCTCTCATTCTGAAAATAAATTGTCTTGCAACAATTTCATTTCTAAAAGCTTTTCCTATTTGGGCAATACCAAAAGGAAGCTTTTTTCTCCCGGTTTTTTGCACGTTCAGATAATTCACAAAAATCCCCTGTGCCGTCTCCGGACGTAAGTATAGATCCGTAGCGGAATCGGCAGTAGATCCCAGCTTGGTTCCAAACATCAGATTAAACTGACGGACTTCCGTCCAGTTTTTTGAACCTGTTTCGGGATCGGCTATTTCCAATTCTTCTATTAATGCTTTGGTGTCAGCCAGATTGGTCTCTAAAGACCGGGCAAGTCTTTGTAAAATATCTGCTTTTTGTTTTCTATATTCTAAAACTTTCGGATTGGTGGTTTCAAACTGTTCCTGATTGAAACTTTCTCCAAAACGTTTTCGGGCTTTTTCAATTTCTTTTTTTGCTTTATCTTCAAATTTTTCAGCAAAATCTTCCACCAAAACATCTGCACGAAATCTCTTTTTGCTGTCTTTATTATCTATCAACGGATCATTGAATGCGTCTACATGCCCGGATGCTTTCCAAATGGTGGGATGCATAAATATGGCAGAATCAATCCCTTCAATATTTTCGTTCAACTGAACCATCGCTTTCCACCAATATTGTTTTATATTGTTTTTTAATCCGGCTCCATTTTGTCCGTAATCATATATAGCAGATAATCCATCGTAGATTTCACTGGAAGGAAACACAAATCCATATTCTTTGGCATGAGAAACAACTCTTTTTAAAACATCTTCTTGAGATTTCATATGTAATTTAGTTAGAAATTTATTTTTCAACAGGCAAATTTACTATAAAATTTATGATTATTACCTATATTCCTTTCATGTATTGCCTCCTGATTTAATAATCTACATCGGGTAAGACAGGAAAGATGATGCTTTATAGAGGTTTTTATCCTGAATCAGTCCTGTCCGGGAGTTTTTTTGTTTGATAACTTTTGGGAAATAAGCAGCATGGGAACGGGTTTGAAAAGGTAGGGCTTTTATTTAATCAATGGTAAAAAATGATTCGGCATTGATTTGTTCTAAAAAATAACTGTCGTGCGACACAACGATAAGCGTTCCACGATATTCGTTAATTGCTGCAGTCAGAATTTCGATATTCCGAATATCCAGATTATTTGTTGGCTCATCAAGAACGATAATGTCCGGAGCATGATTGCTGATTGTCAGACAACACAGCATTAAACGCATTTTTTCCCCGCCACTGAGCGAATTACACGATTTGTCCCAATCGTTTTTTGTAAACAAAAAGCGGTTCAGTCTGATCTTTATTTCGTGTTCCGGCATTGCAGACGTATTAAATATCTGAGATTGTGCATAGACAGTCAGGCGGTTATCAATCAGAGAATAGTCCTGATCTATGTAAACGGCGCTGTTACCGGCTCTGTGAATCGTTCCCGTTGTCGGTTGCAATTTGTCGAGGATGATCTTTATCAAAGTGGTTTTGCCCGAGCCGTTCGCACCGTGGAGAACAATACGTTCACCGTGTTTGATTCGGAAAGACAAAGGCTGCCGCCAGAGTAACCTGCCATCGTATCCGAAATTGATGTTTTCGGCAATGATCAGTGTTTTGCCCAAATGAAACGTTGAGTTGTCGAACCCGAATTTCATCCCGTCCATATAAGGCAATTCTTTGCGCAGTTCGGTCAATTCACGTGAGACAGCCTCCGTTTTTTCGGCATGTACGCCTTTCAGGCGGGCGCTGCTTCGTTCGGCATCATTTTTCAGTTTGTTAATCATTGCTTTGGGAGTACCTTCCTTTCGTTGCTGTCGGTTTCCCCGAGCGTTTTGTCGCTGCTGACGTTCCGAGGTTTCGCGTTCTGTTTCTTTGGCTTTTCGTAAGGCTTTCTCCTTACTTTTAATATCTTCGTTTAAAGCGTTTTTTTCGATTTGTTTCTGTTCCGCATAAAAATCGTAATTTCCACCATAAACGGTTATACCTTTACTACTTAGCTCGCACACCGAATCGAGCAGATTCAATAACTTCCTGTCATGGCTGACCACAATCATCGAATTTTTATACGATTGTATAAAATCATACAACAACGCTCTTCCGTTTATGTCGAGATGATTACTGGGTTCGTCCAGCAGGATCATTTCGGGTTGATGTATGGACATTCCGGCAAGGAAAACTTTGGTTTTTTGTCCTCCGCTCAATGTTTTCATTTGCTGGTCTAAATTCAGATCTTCAAGTTTCCAGCGTGATAAGGCTTCATTGCATCGTTCTTCAATCGACCAGTCATCGTTCAGTACGGTCAGATTGGTTTCCGTAACATTTCCCGAAACGATTTCGGACAGGGCTTTCAATTTTTCGTCGATACCAATAGCCTGTGCAACAGTAAATTCGTTGAATTGTCCGAAAATCTGCGGCACGTAATAAATTCGTGAATCGCAGTGCAGTATCCCGCCCGAGGGAGACAAAATTCCGGCAATGATTTTCAGTAATGTGGATTTTCCCGCGCCGTTATTGCCAATCAAAGCGATCTTGTCGTGTTTGTTAACGGTGAGATTTATTTTGTTGAACAGTAAATCTTTATTTGGATGTATGTAAGTAATGTCTTGAATAATAAGCATGATTTCTTTCTTTAAAATAAGTATTAAACACTATAAACAACTTAGAGTGAATCATTTTAATGTTCACTTTCCAAGGTTCTTTTTGAAAGAAATTTCTTATTGCATCGGCTTATATTTTTTAATGAGTAAAAACAGGTTAATCGGGATGTGTGTTTGTATTTGTAAGCAAAAAATACAGATACAAGAACGGATGGCCAACAACCAGATACAAAGATAAATATAAAGTTCGAGATTGGCAAACATATAAAAAAGAAAAAGGCTCAATCTCAAATATCTGATTCTAAAATAAATTCAGGAAGACCGTTATGCCCGATGCTTATAGGGTAAAAGAATCTTTTACACAACGACGGTAAAGAATGATACAAACCTGACTACCGTTGCAACAAAGTCAACGCGTTTTAAAAACAGGGATGTATAAATTATTTACCCGAAAAACTCATCTACTTTGTTTACAGGCACTATTTGTTGTTCTCCGGTTTGAATATTTTTAACGGTTAAAGTTTGGGATTCTATTTCGGTTTCCCCGTAAAAGGCAACAAACGGTATCTCGTTTTTCTCGGCATAAGTAAACTGTTTCTGGAGTTTGGCTTTATCAGGGTATAAATCGCAGGCGATACCATTGATTCGTAATTTCTGAATTAATTTTAAGGCTTCCAGACTTTCTTTCTCACCGAAATTGAAGAATAAAATTTGTTTGTTTTGCCGGGTGGATTCCGGAAAGAGATTGAGTTCTTCCATTACCAGACAGATGCGGTCTAATCCAAAAGAAATTCCTACTCCCGATATATTTTTCACTCCAAAAATTTCGGTCAGGTTATCGTAGCGCCCTCCACCTCCGATGGAGCCTAAGGAAACGTTTTTGGCTTTTACTTCGTAGATCGTTCCCGTGTAATAATCCAATCCTCGTGCCAGAGTCAAATTAAATACCGGTTCGGCAGATTGAAGCCCTGTTTGTTGTATGGAATTGTAAATAAATTCCATTTCTTTAATTCCTTCCTGTCCTATTTGTATATCGGCTAGAATTTCTTTGAGCTGTGTTATTTTTTCCGGGAAACTTCCGGAAAGTTTTATGATAGGAATGAGTTTTTGCAGGGAATTTTGTGAGATCCCTTTACCGGACATTTCTTCCAAAACCTTATCCAGTCCTATTTTATCCAGTTTGTCCAGAGCAATGGTAAAATCGATGAGTTGATCTTCTATTCCGGCATATTCTGAAATGGCAGCCAGAAGTTTACGGTTGTTCAGGTGTATCTCTACCGGAATTTTCAGCTCGGTAAATGCCTGATCGTATAACAGAGTGAAGTTTACTTCATGCCAAAGGCTTTCGGAGCCTACCACATCGGCATCACACTGGTAAAATTCGCGATATCTTCCTTTCTGGGGGCGGTCTGCCCTCCAAACCGGCTGTATCTGGTAGCGTTTAAAAGGTAAGGTCAGTTGTCCGTAGTTCATAGCAATGTAACGGGCAAAAGGGACGGTCAGGTCATATCGTAAAGCTTTCTCTGACAGGGATCCGGTTATGTTTTTGGATTCCCATTGTTCCGGATTCGGATTCTTTTTTTTGACCTCGGAAAGAAAATCTCCGCTATTTAAGATTTTGAAGATCAAACGGTCTCCTTCTTCTCCGTATTTTCCTGAAAGGGTTTCCAGGTTTTCAAAAGAAGGGGTTTCCAGAGGCTGAAAACAGAATTTTTCAAAAATAGATTGCAATCGGGAGATGATATATCTTCTTTTTTGTAATTCTTTAGAGGTAAAATCTCGTGTTCCTTTTGGGATTCCGGGTTTCATTACAGATTAGATTGGTAAATGGAAAGGCAAATTTAAAAAAATTGTTTTGAATAAATTCATAAAAACAGATACGCCTGAAAAAAACATAAATGATCAGGGTAATATATTTCCCCTACTATTCTCTATGCGAGCGATTTATTGGTAATTTGAACGGTAAAACCTAAAAAGGCAAATCTATTCGTATGTTACCATTTATAAGGAATTGTTTTTATTTCTTTTCGGCGGATTTGTCATAATCGGAAGAATTCCATATTTTTATCTTATCGTTTCCATTAATGCCTTGTACTTCTACGTACAAACCATCGGAAATACCCAATGCGACAAAGACTTTCCTAAAGCTGCCGTTTGGCATTAAAACTTCTACAAACGGTTTTTCTCCGTCGTATTGTATTAAGGCTTCGCGTACTGCTAAAACATCTTTTCGTTCGTTGAGAATTACTTCTGCATTGGCGCTGTATCCGGCTCTTAGATAGGTTCCTTCGGGAGTAATAATATCTGCTTTTATTTCATATTTTACGGTACCGTTTTCTTCTTTTCCCTGAGGGGAGATAAAAGAAAGGATTCCATCTATATTTTTATCCTGAAGGGCTCCTATAACTATTTTCAAAGGCATACCTTCATACATTTTTCCGGCATCTGATTCATCCACTTTTCCTTCAAAAATCATTTTGCTGATGTCGGCAATACTGGCGATAGTGGTTCCCGCGTTGAATGTATTTGCTTCAATAACCTGATCTCCTATTTCTACAGGTATTTCCAAAACCACTCCATTGGCAGTGGCACGAATTTGTATGCTCGCCAAACCTTCCAGACCGGAAGTTACTCCCGTTCTGGCAATATCGTATTCTTTTTGTGCTTGTGTAACAGTTTGTTGAGCCATTTTGTAATCTGTTTCCGCATTTTCGTATTCCTGTTTGGAAATAACCCCCTGATTGTATAAAAGCTTTTGTCTTTCGAATATTCTTTTTTGGTTATTTAATTGGATTTTGGCAGCACTTATGGATTGCATGGCAGCGTTTACATTGGAAACGATAGGCACCACCCGAACTGTGGCCAACAACTGTCCTACTTTTACCACTTCCCCTTCTTTAATATAAATTCCTTTTATAATTCCGGAGATGTTAGGTTTGACATCAACCTTTTCCTTAGGGGTTATTTTTCCTGTCGCGACAGATTTTTGTTGTATGGTTATGGTTACGGGACGTTCGGTTAAGAACTGAACGTTGGATTCTTCATTGGTCTTGATCACATATCCGATGCAAAATATTAGAAGTGCTATAAAAATAATAAAGAAAATAGCCTTAAGAACTTTTTTTTTCATGACAGTTAATTTCGATTGTAAATAAGTCTGATGTCGGTGGTTTTTTGTTACACAAATATAATTTATTTTATTCAAAATAAATTTAATCCAATGAAAAATTTTTTTAAATTTTTTACGTTGTTGAAATATCTGTATATGATATAAACCGGTTGATTTTATTTCATATTAAGCCAAATGTTATAATTAACTCAAAATTATTTTTTCTTTTGTTATATTTGTGAACATCTATAAGGAAGCTGTTATTATGAATCTTTCTTTGCCGGACAAGGTTTTAGAGTCTTATTGGGGGTATGAGAACTTTCGTGATCCCCAAAAAGAAATAATTCTCAGTATTTTGGAGGGGAATGATACAATAGCACTTTTACCCACCGGAGCGGGGAAGTCTATTTGCTATCAGGTGCCTGCATTGCTGGGGCAGGGGATATGTATTGTAATATCTCCCTTACTGGCTTTGATAAAAGATCAGGTATTACAACTGAAAAGAAGATCAATCTCTGCGGAATATATTTCCTCCGAACAAACTCCTGATCAGCAAATTTCAGTTTTCAACAAATTAAAAAACAACGATTTAAAGTTGTTGTATGTCTCTCCGGAGAGATTGTTGAACAAGGCTTTTCTGGAAGTGATTAAAGATGTGGAAATTTCTTTTTTAGCTGTAGACGAAGCTCATTGTATTTCCGAATGGGGGAATGATTTTCGTCCGTCATATCAGCAAATTAAAAATTTCAGGGAGTACATCGGAAAGCATATTCCCTGTATGGCTTTAACGGCTACTGCTACGGAAAAAGTTCTTTCCGAAATTATAAAAAAACTGGATTTAAAGAACGTTCAGGTTTTTAAAAAATCGTATGAGAGAGAAAATCTTTCTTTACACATTATAGAAACTAACGATAAACTGGGGCAGATCGAAAGAATACTTACCCGGTATAAAGGAGCCGGAATTATTTACTGCCGAACACGAAATGAAACAAGGAAATTATCGGAAATACTGAAAAATAAAGGATTTGAGGTTGATTTTTTTCATGCGGGACTTTCCATACAGGAAAAAATACAAAAACAGAAGGAATGGACGTATAGTAATTCCAAAGTTTTGATCTCCACCAATGCTTTTGGAATGGGAATCGACAAGGAAAATGTACGGTTAATTATTCATTTTTCTCCTCCGTATTCGTTAGAAAATTACTATCAGGAAGTCGGTCGTGCAGGGAGAGACGGATATTTGTCTCATGCTTTCTTATTGTGGAATGACAGTGAGTTTTCGGATATTTCTTCCTCGCTTACTCAGACTATCTCTTCCAAGTCGGAATATGAAAAAATAATACGGTATTTATATTCTCTCTACGGTGTTATTCCCAACGAGTTACCGGAAAATATTTTTGATTTTGATTTGACTGATTTTCAGCAGAAAGTAAAACTTAACCAAAGTAAAATTATTTCTGTGCTGGAATTTTTACATAACTGTTCCATACTGCAATGGAAATATGAACCTTCTGACAGTTTGCTTAAAATGAATTTTCCTATCGAACGGTTAGACACCGATTTTTTTGGAAAGGATTCCGCAATTTTTGAGAAAATAGCCCGCAAAGTCACAGGTGTGTTTTCGTATCTGGTAAAATTCAGTGAAAAAAGATTGTCGGAAGCTCTATTGGTATCACACTCTTCTTTACATAGTTTTTTACTGAAGTATGATCAGTCCGGAGATATTACCTACATTGATGGAAACAAACAAAAAATTCTTTTTCTCATTCCAAGAAATGACCAAATAATCATGGGAGAATATTGGGATAAGTTTAAACATATTCAGGAGAATAAACTTTTTAAATACAAGGAATTGGAATTTTTCGTCCAGAACAAAAAGTATTGCCGGATGAAATTAATTCTGGGTTATTTTGGAGAGAAATCACATCACAATTGTGAAAAGTGCGATGTTTGTCTTAATAAAAAGAAGAAAAAAGCGCCTTTAAACGAACTTCAGCTTTTCATTCGGGAACAACCCAGAACCCGGGAAGAAATCTATGCGGAGTTTCACGCCTTTTCGTTTGAAGAGATCCATGAGTATTTGCAGGAATTAATTTCGGAAGAGAAAATAAAAGCTATAAATTTTAATACCTATTCGGTTTAATTTCCTGCCGGTTTATTAAGAGCCTGTTTAAATTTTATTCAAATATTTTAGGTTCTAATTATATTTTGCATTCTTTTTAAGCTCTTTTGAGCATCTTTTTCACTTTTTCTTTTTGATTTAGCCCGCTAAATCTTCAAATAAAAAGCAAAAAATCCATCTCAAAA
>JAISMV010000077.1 GCA_031276535.1 Flavobacteriaceae bacterium | reverse complement strand
TTAGCGGGCTAAATCAAGAAGAAAAAGTGAAAAAGACGCTCAAAAGAGCTTAAAAAGAATGCAAAATATAATTAGAACCTAAAAATAAATAGTTGAATAAAATTTAAACAGGCTCTAAGCCGGAAAACTATCTGACAAAGCAAAGAACTCTCTGAGAATACTCATTGAAACAGTCCTCAGAGACAAAAAAATACTAAAAAAGCTGCCCGAAAAACATCGGGCAGCTTTCTTTAAAAACTACAAAACTATTATTGCCACAAAATTTATCTACTCATATTTCAGTCCAAAGACAAAATGTATATCTTCCATTGCCGGATTAACAATGATGTTTCCATAAATAGGAAGAGTGAAAGAATCACTTATCTTTATTCCTTTGGAAACCCCTAACTTAATTTCATTGAACTTAAATCCGGTAGTTCCGTACAATGTGCTTTCCCATGGAGTGAAACCCACCGCTAGATCTATACCAAACTCCTGAAAAGAAAAAGGATAGGAAAATTCAATAAAAGTGGAATAGGAGTTGTCTCCATTTGCTTTTTTGTTTCCTTTTCCTAGAAGAAAAGTGTTCCATGAAACGGACAAAGGAACCTCCTCTGAAAAAGTATACGCCAAGGTACCCTCCAACGAATGCCCCAGATATTCTTCCTCAGGATCGCTAAAATAACGATAAGCTCCTTCCCCGTCAAACCAGACATCGGAAACCGTAGCAGAAAAACCGCCAATAGCATAAGATGCATAAAAATCCACTTCTTTATGTCCTCCTTTATTTCCTCCCTGAAAATCCGTAGACCCCCATGCGCCCAAAGTAAAACCACCGGCTTCTAATGCCAAAGACGGCTGGATACTTATTCCTGTCTGCTTTATTCCCCTCCAGACATAACTGCTTACCAAATCTGCAGAGAAACTGAGCTTGACTTTCTTGCTTTCTTCCGTATCGGAAGATTGTGCCCCAACCTTAGAAAAAGGTAATAACGCACATACTAAAATAATTCCAAAAAAAGTATTTTTCAATCTCATAACCTATATAATTTAAATGTTAATATTATATTATATTATGTTTTTAAAACTACAACCCTATAAAAATATGGGGGTGTTGTAATTTTATACAAAAATATACAATTATATTATATGAACCAAATTTAAATATGAAGTAATTCAAACTTTTCAAAAAAAGAAGAAAGAAAAACAATCCCGAAAAAACGCAAAAGGCAGTCCCGGTACGGAAAATTTTAATCCGGACGGCATAAACAATAAATTAAATCCCGTCAATTATTGAGAAAATTCATGTATATAACTTACTCAATCCGACAAATACCGGATAAATTAAGGGCGTTTTTAAACGGATTTCCGACGGAATAACAAGACCATTCTTCCGAATAAAAAACATATAATACCCTTATATACCCTATATTTTTCAATATACTGATCTAAAAATATTCATTTATTTTCAAGTTAACCCATATTTTTTAAATAATATTTTGAAAAATTAAATATATTTTTTAAATTTACCCCTAAATTAATAGTTCATTACCATGAGATATATGTTTACATTCTGTTCATGAGCTATAACATCTAATAACCCTAAAACCTTAAAAGCTATGTCTAAAGTAAAAGAAACACCTACGTTAAAGCGCACGCTGAACAGTTTCCACTTATGGGGAATTGCTGTTGGATTAGTAATTTCAGGAGAGTATTTCGGATGGAGTTACGGCTGGTCAAGTGCCGGAACCCTGGGATTTTTGGTAACTACCGGTTTAGTTGCCCTGATGTATGTAACCTTTATTTTCAGTTTCACGGAATTGTCTACTGCCATCCCTAATGCAGGAGGACCTTTTGCCTATGCCCGAAAAGCCTTTGGGAAAAACGGCGGATTTATTGCAGGATTTGCTACTTTGGTGGAATTTGTCTTTGCTCCTCCCGCAATCGCTATGGCAATCGGTACCTATCTCAATGTCCAGTTTCCCGCTTTAGACCCTCGTCTTACTGCCTTATGCGCCTATGCCCTATTTATGTCTCTGAATATCATTGGAGTCGGAATAGCCGCAACTTTCGAATTGTTTGTGACCCTGCTGGCTATTTTCGAATTGCTGGTCTTTATGGGAGTGGTTGCTCCCGGCTTTGAATGGTCTAATTTTACCCAAAACGGATGGGCTGGAGAAAGCACTTTTAACCTGAAAGCCGTTTCGGGAATTTTTGCCGCCATTCCATTTGCCATCTGGTTTTTCCTCGCCATCGAAGGAGCTTCTATGGCCGCCGAAGAAGCCAAAAACCCCAGAAAGACCATTCCAAAAGCTTTTACTTTGGGAATTTTAACATTAACTACTCTGGCGGTAGGCGTTATGATGTTTGCCGGAGGTGTTGGAGACTGGAAAGCTTTGTCCAATATTAATGATCCGCTTCCTCAGGCTATGAAAATTATAGTTGGAGGATCCAGCGGGTGGCTGCATATGTTGGTTTGGTTAGGATTATTCGGGCTGATCGCTTCTTTCCACGGAATCATCATGGGCTATTCCCGTCAAATATTCGCTTTGGCACGAGCCGGATATCTCCCTAAATCACTTTCCAAAGTAAATTCTCAGTTCAGAACCCCACACTGGGGCATCATTACCGGAGGGGTGGTAGGTATTCTGGCTATATTCTCGGATAATTGGATCACTATAGGAGATATGCCTCTGACCGCCAATATTGTTACTTTCTCCGTATTGGGAGCTATAATCATGTATATTATATCCATGTTATCCCTCATTCGATTGAGAAAAACAGAACCCGAACTCAAAAGACCTTTCAGAGCACCTTTCTATCCCGTATTCCCTATCATTGCTTTGGTCTTATCTATAATATGTTTGATTGCCATGATCTATTACAATTTTATGTTATCCCTGATATTCGCAGGTATTATGGCTCTTGCTTATGTTTATTACTATTTTACTCAACACAAAATTGAAAATATCGTTGAAGAGGTCATCGAAGAAGTTTTAGAAGAAATAGAAGGAGAAACATCCAAATTGGATGAAGTATTATAAAAAAGATAAGTGAACAATAATAGAACTATGAGAAAACCATTTTACTACACATTTCGTAACAATCAGGAGCTTCTCATTTTTTCTATAAGACAGTGAATTTTATTTTTTATGATTGAGTAACAGTCCGTCTGAATTTTGCGGTGAATTCCGCTAAAATTAAGATTCTGTTAATTCTGATAATGGCAGGTTAGAACCTTACACTATGCTTTTACATTTGTAATAAAAAAGTTTTTTAAAAATGCAAACAATTAAATTATAAGAACTTAAATTTATTTACCATGAAAAAGATTTTATATTTCTTCCATGCCATGTTATTCACCTTCCTTATCATGACCGGATGCTCCGACGATGCCGACGTCACAAGACCCAAAGCAGAATTACTGCCTTTAAATTGGGATATGTTCAACAAATACAAAATAGAAAAGCTGATCAACGAATACGGTAAAAACAGTGCCGATTATAACTCGTCCCGTCCGCCCTATGTAGTATTCGATTGGGATAACACTTCCATCTTTTTGGATATAGAAGAAGCTGTACTGATTTATCAGATAGAAAATCTGGTTTTCGGAGCTACCCCGTCACAGTTAAATGAAGCCATCCGTAAAGATATTGAAAGTAAAAATTTTGAAAGCGACTATAACAACCTTTCCGGAGGATCGGTAAATATTGAAAAAATAGCACCCGACATCATCGAAAGTTATACTTGGCTGTACAACAATTACAAAAACCTAAAAGGAACCCAAACGCTTGAAGATGTTAAAAAAAGCAGCCATTACATGGCTTTTGCCTCCAAACTACGTTATTTGTATGACGCTATCGGGGGCACATTCGACCATGCGGTTTCCTATCCCTGGGTAACCTATCTTTTTGTAGGAATGACCGAAACAGAAGTAAGAACCTTAACCAAGGCAACCATACAATGGCAGCTCTCCCAGTCTGTCGGCAAAGTTATATGGACAACACCGGAAGACCTGCCGGGAACAGCAGGACGTGTTTCCGTCTCATGGAAAAACGGATTACGGTTTGTTCCCGAAATGCAGAATCTATATTGGATCTTTAAGCAAAACGGATTCGATGTATGGGTATGTTCGGCATCATTCATTGATGTGGTAAAAGAAATTTCATCCAATCCGGGAAACGGATACAATCTTCCGGAAGATCATGTCTTTGCTATGGAGTTGGAACGGGACAACGAAGGAAAAATAAAAGTACAGTTCAAAGAAGGATATGCCCAAACTCAGGGCGAAGGCAAAACCAAAACCATTCAACAATTCTTAGTCTCAAAATATGGATACGGTCCTATTTTCATAGCAGGAGACAGTGAAGGTGATCAAAACATGATGAAAGATTTCGAAGACACCCGATTGGTATTGATTATAAACCGGCTTAGATCTCCTTCCACCGATATAGGGCAAATGTCAAAACAGGCGGTAGATACATACGGAGATGCCAACGCCAAATATCTGCTGCAAGGCAGAAATGACAATACGGGACTATTTACCCAATCCCAAAGTTCCTACTCATTAGGTTCGGACAAAGCTGAATTATTAAAATAGAAAACACCTGAAGAAAAAATGTATAAAACTATCATCGGAAATACGGTTTATTCTTTTAATACTCTAAAAGAGCTCATGGCAAAAGCCTCACCTGAACGTTCAGGCGATCATCTTGCCGGTATTGCAGCCCAAAGTATGGAAGAACGCATTGCAGCTCAAATGACACTGGCAGACCTTCCGCTCAATATTTTTCTGGAAGAACTGTTGATTCCTTACGAAGAAGACGAAGTCACAAGGCTCATTATAGATACCCACGACAAAGAAGCCTTTTCGTCTATCAGCCACTTTACGGTTGGAGATTTCAGAAACTGGCTGTTGAACGAAAATGTAGACGACCGTACCCTGAGTTATATCGCTCCGGCAATCACTCCCGAAATGGCAGCCGCCGTGAGCAAGATCATGAGAAATCAGGACCTGATTCTTGTGGCAAAAAAATGCAGGGTAGTTACCCGTTTCCGAAATACCATAGGTTTGCCCGGACATTTTAGTGTCCGGTTGCAGCCCAACCACCCTACCGATGACCTGAAAGGCATTGCCGCAAGCATCATTGACGGTTTGATGTACGGAAGCGGAGATGCCGTTATCGGTATCAATCCTGCCAGTGACAGTCTGCCTTTACTCAAAAAACTGAATTATATGCTGGATGAGATCATCCATCATTATGAAATCCCTGCCCAATCCTGTGTACTGACCCATGTTAGCAACACCATTGAAATGATTAATGCCAATATCCCCGTAGATCTGGTATTCCAATCCATTGCCGGTACGGAAGCCGCAAATGCAGGATTCGGCATCAGTCTTTCCATGTTGGAAGAAGCTCAGGAGGCAGCGCTCAGCCTCAAAAGAGGAACTGTAGGAAACAACGTCATGTATTTCGAAACCGGACAGGGAAGCTGTCTTTCATCCAACGGACATCACGGCGTAGATCAGCAAACCTGCGAAGCACGGGCTTATGCCGTTGCCCGAAGATTTTCGCCTCTGCTGGTCAATACGGTAGTAGGGTTTATTGGTCCCGAATATCTCTACGACGGAAAACAAATTACCCGTGCCGGACTGGAAGATCATTTCTGTGGTAAATTACTGGGAGTACCTCTGGGATGCGATGTTTGCTATACCAACCATGCAGAAGCCGACCAAGACGACATGGACAATCTCCTGACTCTTTTGGCGGCAGCGGGACTAACCTTTATGATAGCTGTTCCGGGAGCAGACGACATTATGCTGAATTATCAAAGCAATTCTTTCCACGATGCGCTCTATATAAGGGAACTTCTGGGATTGAAACATGCACCGGAATTCGGTAAATGGTTAAAAAACATGAAGCTGACAGACCCGAAAGGAAATTTGCTCAAATCGGGATATACACATCCTTTGATAGGATTACTGAACCAACAAACTTGAAAAATCAGGAAAATGAATGACCAAAAAACTATTTTATCACATTACGGAATTGGTTTTATTAATCATTCAAAGGTTTTATTCATTACCGATTTTCATGATCATAAAACTAAATTATAAAAAAATATAAATATAAAAGCAATGATTACTCCAAAGCAACAAGTGATAGCAGATTCCATAACTTATTGGAATAGTGGTAAAACCAAAGAATGGCAAGATTTGAATATTAACTTTGTAATGGGAAAACGAGAAGGATATTACTTTTGGGATATGGAGGGAAAACGGCTGATGGATGTACACATTAATGGCGGAACTTTCAGTTTGGGACATAGAAATCCCGAAATTATTGAAGCCCTCATCAAAGGAACGGAAAATTATGATATAGGCAATCACCACTTTCCCTCGCCATTAAAGGCGGCATTGGCGAAAGAATTGGCAACCGTTTCTCCCGAAGGATTGAACCATGCCATATTTGGAGCCTGCGGTGCGGAAGCCGTTGATCTTGCCCTGAAAAGCGCTCGTTGTGCCACAGGGCGAAAAAAAATAATATCGGTTGAAAACTGTTACCACGGACACACGGGCTTAGCCGTATCTGCCGGAGCCGAACGTTTTTCCAGACTGTTTCTTGCAAAACGGGGAGAAGATGAAAATATTCAAGTACCGTTTAACGATATTGATGCAATGGAACATGCTTTGGCAAAAGAAGATGCGGCATGTGTCATTATGGAAACCATTCCGGCGACATACGGATTTCCCATGCCCGAACCGGGATATTTGCCGGCAGTAAAAAAATTATGTGAAAAATACGGCACGCTTTATATCGCCGATGAAGTGCAAACCGGACTCTTACGGAGCGGAACGATGTGGGCAATAACCGGTTACGATGTTATTCCCGACATGATTGTTACCTCTAAAGGTTTTAGCGGCGGCATATATCCCATCTCGGCAGTAATTATGAATGAAAAAGCTTCTTCCTGGATCAGAATAGACGGAAGCGCGCACATGTCCACTTTCGGAGGAACCGAATTGGGCTGTATATGCGCCTTAAAAGTATTGGAAATTCTACAACGAAAAGAAACGGTAGAAAATGTAGCTTTTGTATCCCAATACTTACGGGAAGGATTAGAAAAAATTAAATCGGAAAATCCGGATATATTTCTGGAAATCCGACAAAATGGTACTATCATGGGACTGGTTTTTCAGGGAAAGCAAGGTGCCATACCCATAATGCAGCGTCTGTTTGAAAACGGAGTTTGGGCAATCTACTCAATGTTGGACAACAGCGTATTGCAATTTAAACCGGGAATTTTATGCACAAAAGAATATTGCGATGAACTACTGGAACGCATGAGCACGGGAATTAAACAAGCAAAAACCAAGGTTTTATCTCAAGTTGAGTAACCCTATATCAATAAGAAATAAATTACATGTTTACAAATAAAGACATATTTGATAGTTTCGCCCAGGATGCCTTAAAAAAATACGGATTGGAAGACAGTTGTAAAGCCGAATTATTACAGCTTTCCGAAAATATTACCTATCTCATACGGAATGAGAAAACGGGTGAAAAGACAATACTGCGCATTAGCAGACCGGGATACCACACCATAGAGGAACTCGATTCCGAACTACAATGGCTAAAAGAAATAAAAAATTACACACCGTTAGTCGTAGCTGACCCGATCAAAGGACTTAACGGAAGTTATATCCAGTTGATTCGAAGTTGGATGCTCAATGATACCTATGTATGTATCATGTATGAATTTCTGGAAGGTCAAATGCCTGATGAATCAGATGAGGAAGCTATTGCCAACCATTTTATCAGTTTGGGTGAAACAACTGCCTATCTTCACAGACAGGCGAAAATGTGGAACCATGCCGTCAAGCTCAGCCGTTTCGTCTGGGACTATGATACTATGGTCGGAAGCAATCCCCGTTGGGGACGTTGGCAGGCAGCCAGAGATATGACAAAAGAAAAAAGGGATCTGTTGGAACGGGCATCTTCCGTGATAAAAAGAAGGCTGGAGAAATACGAAAAAAACAAACATAATTTCGGATTGATACACGCAGATCTGCGTTTGGCAAATCTGCTGATTGAAGGAGATATAATTAAAGTAATAGACTTTGATGATTGCGGATTCGGATGGTATATGCACGACCTGGCGTCTGCGGTCAGTTTCATTGAAACCAAACCAATCACCGAAAAACTGATAGAAAACTGGCTCATCGGTTACCAGAAAATAGAACCGATACTGAAAACAGACCTCGATGAAATTGATACGTTCGTCATGCAACGCCGTCTACAACTGCTGGCATGGTTGACAAGCCATATCGACAGTGATCCTGTTAAGGAATTAAGTGTAGGATATACGGATGGAAGCGTAATGCTGGCAGAAAGATATTTACGTAAATACGATTAGAAATTATTTTTTTATGAAAAGTACTATAATAACCGGTAGTTTAGAAACCGGGACAGCCCTGAAAAAATCAATGAGCCTGATCTATGTTTATGCTATGGCGACAGGTGCGATTTTCACATTTATGTGTTATTGGGATGGTATCTTTATGTCATATTGCGGACCTGCTACATTTTTAGCCTATGCCATCATGACACTCGCCGTACTACCTATTGCCTATGTGTATGCCGAACTTTCGACAATGTTGCCGAATACCGGTTCTTCATTGGTTTTCAATACTATTGGCATCAATAAACATGCCGGTTTTTGGTCAAGTTGGTTGATAATGGCTGCATGGATCGCCGTTCCGGCAGCAGGTACGTTAGGAATAATCGAATGGTTGAATTTTCAGTTTAATCTGGGATTGGCAGAGGGACAGGCTATGTTGATAGGAGTACTATCGCTGATTGCCTGGTGTATATTGTCGCTGTTAAAAAATGTAGTTGCAGGCGGGTTACAAACGGTTATGCTATTTCTTGCCATTGGAGGAGTTACGTTAACGGCTATATTATACATAGTATCTTCAGATTGGTCGTTTTCTAATTTCGGACATTTTTTCGCATCGGCGCAAAATGGAGGTGAAGGTACGGGTAACGGCGGGTGGCTTGGCTGGATGATAGGCGCAGCATTTTTAATCACTCCGTATTTTGGCTTTGAAACAGTTCCCGCCTTAGTTGAAGAAGGCACTTTCCCGATAAAAGATCAAAAAAAAGCCATATTAGGTTCCGTTATAACCTGTGGCGCCATATATGTGCTGTTTTATTTTGCATTAGCCGGCATGGCGCCTTGGCAAAAACTCACTAACGGCGGCGACTCATCTCCGTTTATATCTATCAAAGCAATAACAGATTCGTACGGATGGACAAAATATGCCCTGTTTTTAGGAATTGCAGGCGTTTTGTTACCCATCACGACAAGTGTTTTAGGATTCTGGTATTCCGGCGTCCGTATGATTTATGCTATGGGAAGACAAAATTTCCTACCAAAATCGTTTGCCAAAACCAATCGTTACGGGCAGCCTGTTTTACCTAATATATTGATCTTGGTAATCAGTATTTTATTTTTAATGATGGATACTATCCGTTCTTTCTTTGACCTTATGGCTTTTGCCTGTGCCTTATGTTATATTATCAGCACAATATCAGCCATACGGTTAGCCAGAAAACAGCCCTACTGGGAACGTCCTTTCAAAATACCCGGAGGTAATCTCATGCGTATTACATCGCTGATCATAGCCACTGTTATTGCGGGATTCTGCGCATACGGACAAGGAACAAGAACCTGGATTGGCTTTGCTGGCTATATTAGCGTAGGACTGGTGTTATGGTTGTGGATGGTGATTTTCAGATGGAGGAACGATAAAGTTTGGATGAAAACCCCCGAAGGAAATCAAGAATTTTAATATTTTGTGAATAAACAGAAGAAAAATAATATGGGGATTTTACAGGATAAGGTAGCGTTGATCACAGGAGCATCTATGGGAATAGGAAGCGGGATTGCAAAAGTATTTGCCGAAGAAGGCGCAAGGGTTTCACTTGCTGCCCGTTCTGCACAAACTGAGGAACTTGCGCAGGAACTTCGTGAAAACGGTTATGAAGCAATCGCTGTTACAATGGATGTTACAAATATTCAAAGTGTTAAACAGGCGGTTCAAAGCACATTGCAACAATATGGAACTATCGATATACTCGTTAACAACGCAGGAGTCTGCCGTTTAGGTTCATTTGAAGAAATGAGTGATGAAGACCGTGATTTTCATTTTGATGTGAATATAAAAGGAGTATGGAATGTTACCCGTGAAGTTGTACCCTTGTTAAAAGGGAAACAGGGCAAGATAGTAATTATGTCGTCAGTAACGGGAGATATGGTTGCCGACCCCGGCGAAGTCGCTTATGCTACAAGTAAAGCCGCTTTGATAGGTTTCACCAAAGCGCTTGCCGTAGAATTAGCTCCCGACGGAATAACTGTTAATGCAATCTGTCCCGGATATGTTCTGACGCCTATGGCTGAAAGCATTGCGAAACAATCGAATGAAACCAATCCGGATGCCGTATTGCAGGGAATTGCCGATGCCGTGCCTCTGAAACGTCTTGCCGATCCTATAGAAATAGGGCATTTGGCAGCATTTTTAGCCTCACAAAAAGCTGCATATATTACCGGCGCACAATTTGTGATTGATGGAGGAAGTACACTTCCGGAAACAGTAAGTGTAGGGGGATAGATAAAATTATATCCCATGTATGTTCTATTTATTATTTTAATTTAACTATGATCTATCATGAGGAATTCTTTAATTGAAAAAAATTCATGGTCGTTTTTAAAAGAATTCACCGATGCCCGCATCGCTCTCGGACGCACAGGCGTTAGCCTTCCGACCCGGGAACTGTTGGAGTTCAGCTTGGCACATGCAAAAGCCAAAGATGCGGTTCATCAGCCTTTTGATAAAAAAATGCTTGAAGAACAAATAAACGAAACCGGACTGCCTATTCTTAAAGTTTCGAGTGCGGCAAAAGACAGAACGGTTTACCTCACCCGTCCCGATCTGGGAAGACAACTTTCGGAAGAGAGTAAAAAACTGCTTCAATCCGGGAATAATCCGGCTGTAGATGTAGTGATCATCATAGGAGACGGGCTTTCTTCCAAGGCTGTACATAAACAGGCATTTCCTCTACTAAAAAATCTGCTTCCGTATATTTCCCAGCTGGATTTATCGCTGGCTCCCATCGTTCTGGCAGAACAATCAAGAGTGGCTTTGGGAGATGAAATCGGAGAAATACTGAAAGCCCGGTTATCTGTTGTATTGATTGGAGAAAGACCCGGATTATCATCACCGGACAGTCTGGGTGTCTATATGACCTGGGATCCTTCGGTCGGAAAACTTGATTCGGAACGAAACTGCATTTCCAACATTCGTCCGGAAGGATTGAGTTATTCAAAATCTGCCTTTAAATTAGCCTGGCTGATAGAACATGCTCTTTACCTGAAAGCTACAGGAATACATTTAAAAGACCAAAGCGACAACCCTTCTCAGTATCGGATTGTGAAACCGGATACATTTACCATTGAATAAAACAGGAGGTAAATTGGTACTACATAGTGAATATACCATATTTGCGGTATTTTACATTTTCTAAGAAACATGTTATTTTGTATCAAAATATTACGACTAATTAAGGTATCAAAATTGAGATCATTATTAATACATATCATGTCCATTATTTACAAGGAAAAAAGCTCCGGTTTTGGTAAATATTTTTATTTACTAGCCCTTTTATCCTTATTTTCAATAAATGCATATTCACAAACAGTAGTTACAGGATATGTCTTTGATCAGAACCGTGAGCCTGTTGTAGGAGCTTTGGTTACGATCAAGTCTACAACAATAGAAAGCTTTACGAATGACGATGGCTCGTTCTCTTTGCAAGTTCCTGATTCATCCTCTGTAAGTCTGTCAGTAAGTTTGTCAGGTTACAAGTCGCAAGAAATAAATGTTACAAATAGTACAGAACCGGTGATTGTTACACTCATTGAAAACGTAAACACATTGAACGAGATTGTAGTTACAGCCCTAGGACTACAGCGAGATAAATCGAGGTTGGCTTACGCTACACAAAAGATATCTTCCAGCGATTTAAACCGTGTGCCTTCAACATCTTTAGCCAGCAGCCTTTCCGGTAAGGTTGCCGGACTCCAAATTACATCAGCTAATACACTGGGAGGAACAAATAATGTAATCTTACGCGGATTTAAATCTCTTACACAAAGCAATCAGGCATTATTTGTCGTTGACGGAGTTCCTGTTGACAATACGAACTTAAGCTCTAATGGTCTTGATTTAGGAAGTACTATCTCAGATATAAATCCCGATGATATTGAATCGGTAAACGTGTTAAAAGGAGCAGCCGCTTCTGCTTTGTATGGTTCGCGTGCAGTTAATGGAGTGATACTTATAAATACAAAAAAGGGAAGTAAAAATTCAAAATTGAATATTACTGTAAATCGGGGCGTAAAAGTAGGAGTTGTTGACAGTAAAACTTTACCGAAATATCAAACATCTTATGGACAAGGTAAAGGCTCGTATGGGAATAACAACGTAGACTCATGGTTTTACTACCAGCCGGCATTCAATACTAACGGAGATCCTACACGTATTGTCATTACAAATCAGGACCTGGCTTGGGGACCTGCTTACGATAGCAACAAATTAGTATATAGTTGGGAATCTTTTGTTCCGGGTGGTGCAAACTATGGTAAAGCCACTCCTTGGGTTGCCGCAAACGACAATAAAGCTAAAGATTATTTTGAAACTCCTGTTTCAACAAATACATCTGTTCATATAAACGGAGGGACAGATAAATCGACATATAAAGCCGGCTACTCTTATGAAGACAATAAAGGTATAACTCCTAACAGTTTTATGACAAAGCACAATTTCAACTTTAGATGGACTCAGGAATTAGTTCAAAACTTAACATTGGAAACTTCATTGAATTATTCCAGATCTAAAGCTCAAAACCGTAGTGCTTACGATTATAGAAGCAGTAATACAAATGTCCGTGACTTACGTCAATGGAATCCGTCAAATATTAGTTATAGCGCATTGAAGGAGGCTTACGACAGAGGGTATAACGCTTCTTGGAATATTCTGGCAGGTAGCTATAATGTACAATCGGATGATGTGATAAAGGCAGCATATCATAACAATGCTTATTGGAACGATTATGAAAATTACAATAATGACGGGCGCAACAGATATTACGGAAATGTATCTTTAAGCTATAAGATCATTAACGATTTAAAAATTCTGGCACGTGTATCACAAGATAGTTATAACCAACTTTCGGAAGATCGTATCGCCGTGGGAAGTGTTTCTACTGCGAAATATTATCGTTCAAACACCGAATATAAAGAAAACAACTATGATCTATTACTGGATTATCGCAAAGCTCTTTCAGATAAATTCAATGTTACAACTTTATTCGGAGGGACTATCCGCCGCACTAATTTGAATTCCATTACAGCATCTACCAGTGGAGGGCTTGTTGTTCCGGAATTATACGCATTGTCTAATTCTAAAGAACAAGTATCAGCCCCCATCGAATTTGTTGGAGAAAAACAAGTTAATAGTGTCTTCGGTGGTGCAACCCTCGTATATAATAACTTAATAACATTTGATGTAACAGGACGCTGGGATCAGGCTTCTACCCTACCCAAAGATAATAATAGTTATTTTTACCCTGCCATTTCCGGAGGTTTTATCTTTTCTTCACTTTTACCTAAGTTAACTTGGTTAGACTTTGGGAAAATACGGCTCAATTATGCCGAAGTAAGCAGTGATGCGCCTTTCCATAGTATAAAAAACACCTACGTAGCAGGCTCTCCATTTAATGGACAAAGTATATTTTCCGTTCCTCCTGTAAATAACAATCCTGATTTGAAACCGGAACGTAACAGAAGTTACGAGATCGGACTTGATGCCGGATTTTTAAATAACCGCATAAATTTAGATGTTACATACTATCAATCACGTTTATATGATCAGATACTGCCCGTATCCGTATCATCTGCTTCGGGTTATTCGAGCTTTTATGTAAATGGAGGAACTATACAGAACCGTGGCGTTGAGGTTTCGTTGAATGTAACTCCTGTAAGAACTGCTGATTTCCGCTATGATTTTACTATCAACTGGAGTAAGAATAACAATAAAGTGATTTCATTATATGGAGGACAACCATCATATACTATAGCACAGTATCACAACTCCGTACAGCTTGTTGCTGAAGTTGGTCAGCCTTATGGCATTCTTCGGGGAAGCGATTACGAATATTTAAACGGTCAGCCATTAGTAGATGAAAATGGATATTATGTAAAGAAATCGTCTAATAGTAATTCTAATTTAGGAAAGATCTCTCCTGATTGGATTGGTGGTATTACCAACAGGTTCAGCTACAAAGATTTCTCATTAAGCTTTCTAATAGATGTAAGTAAAGGCGGAAATGTTTACTCACTTGACATGGATAATGGATCACGTTCGGGTATTTTAGCTCATACTGCCGAATTAAACGACTTGGGTAATCCTTTACGTAATCCTATTTCTGAAGGAGGAGGCATTATACTTTCCGGTGTTAAAGCCGATGGAACAGCTAACGATATTCGAATAGACGTCTCCGATGCTCAAAAACTTGGCACCAAATTACCTTTTGGTTCAACAAATGCACTTGCAGCCAAATCTTATGTTTATGATGCAAGTTATGTCAAATTACGCGAAGTTGCATTTTCATACAACTTACCGAAAAAAATATTTGATAAAACCCGTATCATAAAAGGTATTACATTCTCCGTTTCAGGTCGTAACCTGTGGATAATCCACAAAAATCTACCCTATGCCGATCCGGAACAAGGTTCACCGTCTACTACCCTGTCGTCATCTGCTCCGTTAGTATATAACAGCAATGCATCTATCGGTTATCAAAATGCGGTGTATCCATCAGTAAGGGAATTTGCTTTTAATGTTAAAATTAATTTCTAATGAGCCATTATGTTAAGCAGAATATATAGTATAATCGTAATATCAACACTTGCATTTATCTCATGCGATGATCTTGATAATCTGAACGACAATCCGAAATCGGCAACAGATGTTCCTTCCAGTTCATTGTTTCTGGCAGGTCAGAAGAATCTTGCTGACGTTTATACAAGTATCAGCTGGACATCATCACCTTTCAGAGTACTAGCACAAACATGGACCCAAACGTCTTATATGAATGAAGCCCAATACCAGTTTGCAAATAACAATGCTCCCGGAGGATGGTGGGATAAGATCTATACTACGGTATTAGCCAATTTAGCCGAATCAAAAACTCTATATGATAGTGAAAACACAAGTAGTGCCGTAAAAAACAACAAGAAGTTAATTACTGACATTCTTGAAGTATATTCTTACTCGTTACTTGTCAACACATATGGAGATATCCCTTATAGTGAAGCATTAAACCGTAAGATCCCTTTCCCTAAGTATGACGATGCCAAAGAAGTTACTTATGATTTAATCGCTCGTCTCGATGCCGATATTTCAGGTCTTGATGTAACAGCAGGATCGTTTGGTAATGTTGATCAGATATATACCGGGAATGTAGGGCAATGGAAAAAGTTTGCAGCTACATTAAAGTTAAAACTGGCTTTGCTTATAGCTGATGTTGACCCGGCAACAGCTTCAACAAAGGTAAAGGAAGCAATAAATGCAGGTGTATTCATTTCAAATAGTGACAATGCAAAGTTCAAATATGTTCCGGGAGTAGTAGTCAACTCTAATCCTATATGGCAGGACATAGTTGTTGGAACCTCTGCCGTATATTATGCACCGTCAGCATTGTTTGTAAATACACTGAATGAGCTAAATGACCCTCGTCTACCTATCCTGTTCGAAAAAGATCCCAATGGTGGATATTCAGGAGCTATACCCGGACAAGGAGGAACAAATCAACAACTGTCTAAATTTTCCGATTTCTGGCTATCGGCTTCATCACCATCTGTATTATTAGATTACTCCGAAACATTATTCTTATTGGCAGAAGCCGTCGAACGCAACATTATTTCAGACGAAAGTGCAGAGTCATATTATAATCAAGCTATTACATCATCTATAATCGACTTTGGAGCAACAGCAGATCAAGCCATCAGCTATTTGGCTCAAAGTAAAGTTGCATACACGACAGCAACAGGAGACTGGCGTCAAAAAATCGGAACTCAAAAATGGTTAGCTTTTGCAAACAGAAACTGGGATTCATGGACGGAGATACGCCGTTTAGGGCATCCGAATCTTGACGTATTAAGTCCTCCGGTTAATGCTATAAGTAAATTGCCCGTACGTTTTTATTATCCACCGAAGGAACAAAATTCGAATTATGTTCATTGGAAAGAATCAATAAACAAATTGGCAGGAGGGGAAGATGTTGTTTCAGCTAAGTTATTTTGGCAACAATAGTATAAAATATAAACTTTTAGTTTAATAATAAAGTCGTAAAAGATGAGTGATAGAAACATAAAATATTTTGTTGTAGCTTTCTTGTTTTTGAGTGTTTTAATGCTTAATTCCTGTAAACAACAAGAGAATAAACCATCAGTAGCAGAAAGCCAAATTGACGGAAAGGATATACGTTTATCGTTAAATGAAAATCCTTTCGAAGTTGATGAAAGCATCAAAGATAGTATAATAAAGGAAATTGCCAATATAAATCGTTATGTAGCAGAGGATGGAAAAAGTTTTATTGAATTTATCGCGGCACATGAAGGAGTTAGTCCGGAGCAAATTATTCCGGGAGAAATCCTAAGCTTACTTGGAGTATATCTCGCTTTAAAAAATGGGGAAGGCAGCGAATTCATCCAAACTGTTCCGGGATATCCGGTATTTGCAAATGCTGCAGCAGGTGTAGGAGGAAAGGTTATTGATATATCATTAGATCAAAATTTAGAAAATGACTTTGATGCTATTGAAAAGAAAATTACTAGCAAAACAGCTGCAATATTTCTTGTAAACCCACATAATCCTTCAGGCGTAGTAACTGAAAGTAAAAAACTTCATGATTTTATCAGCCGTGTTTCAAAGAAAACACTTATTATTATAGATGAAGCATATCTTGAATATGCAAGTGATTTTAAAGAACGTACAGCTTTGAGCAATCTAAAATCAGGAGACAATATTTTAATTTTCAGAACTTTGGCGAAAGCATATGGATTAGGAGGTCTAACTATCGGCTATGCAATTGCACCTAAAGAACTCGCGCAATATTTGAGAAGTAAAGGATTGGGGAATACTCATGCTCTGAATCGCTTGTCAATTGCAGCAGCAAAAGCATCTTTGTCAAACCAAGATAAAATCATCAAAGAAAGCAAAATTATACAAGAAGAACGAGATAAATGGCATACATTTCTTGACAATCTAAGCCTGAAACATTCTGACTCAAAAGCTAATTTTGTATTTTTCGATACCGGGAGATCTTCGTCTGAGGTGAAAAAATTGTTTCTAGATAATGGCATTGCCATTGGTCCGATATATGAGGATTATCCGACATGGATTCGAATAACGATCGGAACTCCAACCGAAAACACTAAAGTTCAATCTGTTCTGAAAGAAATAATAAAAAAATAATGTTCTTTTTAGTTAATTTAAATCGTTAACAGATACTGTTTAATTCCTCTTTACCAATCCAAAAACCAATCAATTTTTTTTGATTTATACCCAATTGAGATGTATAGTATTTTTAGCTAAGCTAATTTTATATGCTAAAGGTACAAAATCCCGCATTTAAATGCAAGAAAAAATGATATTATTTTATTGATTTACAATTAATTAAATACATATTAAAGAGTAATTATTTAAATAATCCAAACTCAGGTTATTTTCAACCCAAATTACACATCGGAAAAATAATTCCATAACTCACACATAATGAATTCATTATATTCATCAAGAATTGTAGTTAAAAATAGCTTTATCGCTTATTTTCAAGCGGTTATAAAACTAAAAAAACCTAATGCGTAATTTGAGTTAAAATCCAATTAAAATTAGCAATTAACTGAAGATATTCAAATTTTAGTAAACAAACATTTGGAATTCTCGATTTTTTTTTCAATTTTTGTATAAACTAAAATTTACAAACAAAAAAATGGAAACAAAACATGTGAAAGTAGAAGTAGCCGATCCTACAGTATTAGGACTGTTTGGGCTGGCTTTGGTAACTTTGGTTGCCTCATCGCAAAAACTGGGAATTACGGAAGGTTTATCCTTTGTCATTCCCTGGGCTTTATTTTTAGGAGGAACTGCCCAGATTATTGCCGGAATGTTTGACTTCAAACACAACAATCTTTTTGGAGCAACCGCTTTTTCTTCTTACGGACTTTTCTGGATAGCGGTCGGTACAGCCTGGCTGATCAAGCTGGGAGTCTTTGGAGAAACCCTGCAAAGCACTGCCGACGGAAAACAATTGGGAGTAGCATTTATCGGATATTTACTCCTTTCAATTCCTTTAACTATTTCCGCCCTGAAGATGTCTGTAGTGATGTTCGTCCTGATGATGGACATCTGTCTGCTCTTTCTTTCGTTGGGGCTTGATGCTTTGGGATTGGGAGCAAACTGGCACACGGTAGCTGCCTACTCCGAATTAACCATATCCCTTTTGACCTTTTATGCATTAGGTTCAAAATACTTAAACAGCTTTTTCCAAAAAACGATACTTCCGGTAGGAAAAGCTATTTTGTAAAAAATTAAACTATAAATTTCCCCATTGGTCGGGAAACAAGGTGTTTGAAAAAAAGGGAGGGGGATTCATTCCTTCTCCCTTTCTTCTGAAAAAAATTCCCACGTTTATTTCCGCTAAGCTGCATTTACTTCCTGATGTTATCCGGAGGTGAAAGATCTTTATTTTAGAGCCTGTTTAAATTTTATTCAAATATTTATTTTTAGGTTCTAATTATATTTTGCATTCTTTTTAAGCTCTTTTGAGCGTCTTTTTCTCTTTTTCTTCTTGATTTAGCCCGCTAAA
>JAISMV010000060.1 GCA_031276535.1 Flavobacteriaceae bacterium | reverse complement strand
CCCTACCATCTATGTGATAGATCCAAAAACCGCAACGGCAAAAGCCGGATTGGTTGTAGAGGCGGCAAAAGTTTCTGCAGTATCATTATTGACATACTAACGGTAAATATTTAAAAATAAAAACAGTCCGGTATTTGCCGTACCGGCTGTTTTTTGTTATTTTCACAGATAATTCACATCACCTTGTGAATTATATTCATAAATGGAGAATTTCCGTTACTAATTGGTAAACCGATCCAATGCAATATTTTAACGAAAAATCTCCTATAAATTGATAAAAATAAATACATTTAAACAAATGAAAAAAATATTTCTTATATCTCTTACTCTGGTGGCTTTTATACTAAAAGCACAGCAGGGTAATACGCTTTTAAGTCAGGATTTCTGGAAAACAAAACCTGACGTAGCCGCCGTACAAGCCGAAATAGCAAAAGGCAACAGCCCGACAGAACTCAATGGCATGGCTTTTGATGCTACCTCTATGGCTATTAACAATGATGCGCCCAATGCAACGATCAAATTTTTATTGGAACAAAAAGGAAACAGCATTAGTAAACTTACGCATGACAACCGTATTTACCTCCATTGGGCAGCCAGTAAAGGGAACGCGGAAATTGTGAAATACCTGATTGACAAAGGTTCCGATATCAGATTGGAAGACAGCCACGGAATCGCTCCCATTGCTTTTGCTGCAGGAAACGGACAGACCAATGTTGCCGTATATGAAGCTTTTTTTAAAGCCGGAATTGATGTTAAAAGCAAATACAGAGACGGCGCAAGCCTTCTTTTGCTAGCCATACCAAGCGATAAAGACCTTTCCCTTACCAATTATTTCGTATCAAAAGGACTATCGTTGAGTGACGTTGACAACAACGGAAACACAGCCTTTAACTATGCGGCAAGGGCAGGTAATCTGGAACTGTTGAAAACACTTTTGAAAAAAGGAGTAAAATATACCGATAACGCACTTCTCATGGCTGCACAAGGCACCCGCCGAAGTACAAGTCCGATCGAAGTATACCAATATCTGGTGGAGGAACTGAAGATAAAGCCTACGATTACCGGCGAAAATGGAGATAACGTGCTGCATACGATCGTACGGAGACAAAAACAATCCGAAATTGTTAACTACTTTTTAGCTAAAGGAGTAGATGTGAATAAAGCCGATAATGATGGGAATACCCCATTAATTAACGCAGCATCAGGCAAAGAGGTGGAAATTGTAGGACTTCTGGTATCCAAAATAAAAAACGTTAATGCCGTAAACGCCAAAGGAGAATCCGCGTTAACCGCAGCAGTAAAACAAGGCTCTCCCGATGTAGTATCTCTACTTTTAGATAAAGGAGCAGATATAAAGATAAAGGACAAGGAAGGAAATAGTCTGGCTTACTATCTGATACAGTCTTACAGACCTCTGAGAGCCGGCGCTCCCAACAATGCTCAACAAGAAGAAGATTTTGAAGCTAAGTTGAAAAAATTGCAGGATAAAAGCTTAGACTTTACTTCCCTTCAAAAAGACGGAAATACATTATATCACGTAGCCATCACCAAAAATGATCTGACTTTATTGAAAAAAATAGCAAATCTGAATATTAACGTAAACGCAAAAAATAATGAAGGGCTTACGGTCTTACACAAAGCAGCTATGATAGCTAAAGACACCGAAATCCTGAAATATTTATTATCCATAGGTGCTAAAAAAGATATTCTTACCGAGTTTGACGAGACCGCATATGATTTGGCAAAAGAAAATGAATTTTTAACTAAAAACAATATAACCATAGATTTTTTAAAATAGTAATATGAAGTTATTTAGATTATGCCTGATGGGGGTATTGATAAGTCTTTTTTCTTTACCGGCATCCGCACAGACCGGTAAATACAAATGTTTGCTTCAAATGTCCAATTACATGGGCGAAGGAGCTTATATAGTAGTATCACTCATAGATTCGAAAGGTAAATATGAAAAGACGGTATACGTGATGGGAAGTGATAAAAGATGGTATAACAGCCTCAAAGAATGGTATAAATTCTATTCCAAAAAACCTGAAAACATCAGTGCAAGGACAGGAGCTTCGGTTACTGGCGGTGATCGCAGCGTAACCCTGTTTGAAATAGAAGATTCCAAGATCAATACCGGGTATAAGCTGCGCTTTGAAACGGCGGTGGAAGACCAGAATTATTATAAGGACGATCTGGAGATACCCCTGACCACGGAAGGACTTTCCGGCAAAACGGAAGGAAAAGGGTATATTCGATATGTAAGGCTCAACAAAATTTCGTAGCACAAGATCTTATGACCCTTTCTGTCTGGCGATATACACACTTGGTTTTGGCGGTGTTTTCTTCGCTTTTTTTAGCATTAGCCTCAATAACCGGTATCATACTGGCAACAGATACGGTAAAGGAGAAAATATCGCCCTATCGTGTACATGATTTCGACAAGATAACACTATCGGAAACATTATCCGCTTTAAGCAGTACCTATCCGGAAATAATTGAAATAAGTGTCGACGATAATTTGTTTGTGACACTGGAAGGAATTGACAAAGAGGGAAATGATGTGCACGCCTGCATTGACCCGAGGACAGGTAAGATATTGGGAACACCTCAAAAGAAAAGCGCGTTCATTCAATGGGTTACATCTCTCCATCGTTCTCTGTTCCTCCATGAGGCAGGAAGGTTTTTTGTAGGAATTATTGCTTTTCTGCTCTTGTTGATAGCCGGATTGGGAATTATTCTGGTGATACAGAGACAACGGGGATTACGCCGGTTCTTTTCTAAAACGATAAAAGACTATTTCGCACAACATTATCATGTTGTTGTGGGGAGGTTATTGCTCATACCCATAGTTATCATTGCACTTACCGGCACCTATCTGTCAATGGTGAGGTTTAAGCTTTTGCCGGAATACGAAATAAGCCGTCAAACCCATACGGAAATTTCCGAAGACATAACAGATAAAAAAAATATTGCAGAATTTTCAGTATTTAAAAATACACCGCTTGCGGAAGTACGAAATATAGAATTTCCTTTTTCGGATGATCCGGAGGAATATTATACCCTTAAACTAAAAGAACGGGAAATACAGGTCAGCCAGTTTACCGGAGAGATCCTCAGTGAAGTCGTTTATCCCCAAACCGTGCTGCTTGAAAATTTAAGTCTGGATTTGCATACCGGGCGCACCAGCATCGTATGGGCGGTCATTTTGGTCGTTGCATCTCTCAGCATTTTATTTTTTATTTATTCGGGGTTCACTATTACATTGCGGCGCAGGGTAGTGAGGATCAAGAACAAATACAAGCCGTCAGAGAGTAAATTTATCTTATTGGCAGGTTCTGAAAACGGCAGTACTCTGCGTTTTGCCGATGCCATACACAAACAGTTGCTTTCTGCCAAACAGACGTCCTACCTTACGGAATTAAATAATTATACGGTTTTCCCAAAAGCAGAGCATATCATTGTCTTTACTTCTACACACGGCTTGGGTGATGCGCCATCCAACGCAAACAAGCTGGCATCGCTAATAAAAAAACATCCGCAAAAACATACCGTTAATATATCTGTTGTGGGCTTTGGTTCCAGAGCATACCCCGATTTTTGCGGATATGCCCGAAAAGTGGACGCATTGCTGGCAGCACAGGATTGGGCAAATCCACTTTTGGATTTATACACGGTAAGCGACAAGTCACCCGAACAATTTATCCAATGGGTAAAAGCCTGGAGCAGGAAGACGGAGATCCCGCTGGTTACGGTTCCTGCATTGTACGGTAAAAAACCGGCGAACCTGCAAAAAATGACAGTGCTGGAAAAAACGGCTGTTGACGATATCGATCAGACGTTCATTCTTACCATATGTCCGGGTATGAGGGCTAAATTTACCTCAGGCGACCTGTTGGCGATTTATCCTGCCGGTGATGGTAGAGAACGCCTTTACTCCATCGGTAAAAGTAAAGGTAATATACAACTGGTGGTGAAGCTGCATCCTTCGGGTTTAGGTTCCGGTTATCTGTACGGACTTACGCCGGGATCTGTTATCCGAGCGCGCATTATCCGTAATGCCGAATTTCATTTTCCTGAAAAAGCCCCTGTAGTGGCGATGATCGCCAACGGTACCGGTATAGCTCCTTTCATGGGTATGATAGAAGGGAATAAGAAAAAAACGGAATGTCATTTATATTGTGGTTTCCGAAAAGAAACGGAGATAGTCCGCCGACACGGAAAATTTGTGGAAGATCAGGTACGGAAACAGTATCTGAAAAGTTTTCATATTGCTTTTTCACGTGAAGGCAATCAATGCTATGTGATGGATCTGGTACGAAGAGATGCCGACTTTTTTTCTCATTTGCTGCAACGGGGAGGAATGCTGATGATTTGTGGTTCACGGGCTATGCAGCAGGATGTAGAAACCGTTTTAGATGCAATCTGCATGGAAAAAAACGGCAACGGAATAGCATATTATAAATCCAAAGGACAAATACTTATTGACTGTTATTGATGTAAATTTGTACAATATGTCGGGAAGATACATTTTTTATTCAAAGGCGTCTGTTACCGTGGTTCTGTTTTTATACGGATTACTCTGTATGGGGCAGACCTTGCGAAAAAAGACAACGTTGCTGATGGGCGGGCGGTTTGATATAACTGTCGTGGCAGGGGATTCGTTGTCGGCAGAACGCCACATTGATACGATCATAGCGGAAATTACGCGTATAGAAAATTTAATTTCGGATTGGAAGCCTGATTCTCAGGTATCCGAGGTGAATAGAAATGCGGGTATTCGTCCTGTAAAAGTGGACAGGGAAGTTTTTGAATTGACTAAAAGGGCGTTGTATTTTTCTGAAATCACCCACGGAGCTTTTGATATAAGCTTTGCTGCAATGGACAGAATATGGAAGTTCGACGGTTCTATGACCACGATGCCTACTCCTGAAGAAATTAAAAGATCAGTAGAAAAGGTCGGATATAAAAATATCGTATTAGATAGTATTCAATCAACTATTTTCCTGAAACTAAAAGGGATGAAAATCGGATTTGGAGCTTTAGGTGAAGGCTATGCGGCGGACAAATGCCGTGACATGATGATAGCTAAAGGGGTTAAGTCCGGGATTGTAAACGGTTCGGGAGATATGAGCACCTGGGGGACACAGCCCGATGGCAAGGACTGGAATATAGGCATTACCAACCCTTTTGATACCGATAAGCTTGTTGCTGTGGTTCCCTTACGCCAAGGGGCTGTAACTACATCGGGAAGCTATGAAAAATTTGTTGTTTTCAACGGAAAACGCTATTCTCATATCATTAACCCCGTAACGGGGTATCCGGCAACTGGTCTTTGCAGTGTTACGGTTTTCGGACCCAGCGCTGAAACGGCGAACGGTTTCAGTACTTCGTTGATGGTATTGGGAAAAAAAGCAGGACTGGATCTAATCAATAAATATCCGGATTATAGTTGTATAATAATTACCGATGAGGGGAAAGTGGTTGTATCAAAAAATTTCAACTATAAGAAGTTTCGTCCGAAACTTTGAAACGTCCGATTTGCACACTTTAGTAGTAAAACTTTGCTGTTTAGGAATTTAAGAATACGAATTAGTGTCTTTTTATGTATTTTTCAGTTGAGCCTGTATTCTTTCGGTGCGTATTTTGTTCCGATTGTTGCCCTCCGATGAAAAGGGGGAAATGCCCGGAGCTACAATGTCATTCCAATATCAATTCCTTTAATTTTTTTGTATAGATCAGTGGCATAGTTATCCGTCATTCCGGAAACGAAATCCAATACCCCCAAAACTCTTTCATATTCGCTTTTATCTTCATACAAAAATTGTTTCGGAATTAGTTTTATTGCTTTTTTTTCATATTCCTTGCGTTCTTCTTTGGATTTTATTATCGGAATGATAAAATGATCCAGTAACTCATACATAACATTGTAGCCTGCATTTTCTATTTCAACTACCGAACGGTGGTTATAAATATGCTCTATGGAAAAATCTTCAATGGTACGAATGGCATTACATTCCATTTTTATCTGTTCGAAAATGGAAACATCCAGAATTCCGGAAAGGATTTTTTCAAAGTTTTGTTTGTACAATTCTACAGATCTCGAAATCAACGTTCCTATGGATACCGCTCTCAGGAATGAAATTCGGTCGTTCTTATCGTCTATGCTGTCCAACTTTTTCTCCACCCGTTTCCATTTGTCGTTGCCGTGTATTTCCGTGATAATCTGTTGCAGTAAATCTTCGCAGATCTGAGAGCCGATAAAACCTAAACGCTGGGCGTCTTCCAAATCTATGATGTTATAACAAATGTCGTCAGCCACTTCTACCAGCCATACAAAAGGATGACGGAGGTAAATTAACGGATCTTCTTGTTCCAGAAACATGGATGTTTCTTGTGCTATATCCTGAAAGGTGTTTTTTTCCGACTGAAAAAAACCAAACTTCTTTCTTTGTACTATTTTTTTATCTTTTGCTATGGATTCGCAGGGATATTTAATTATGGAAGCCAGTGTGGAATAAGTAAGCATGACTCCTCCTTCCGATTTTCCGTTTTGTTGTTGTGTCAGTATCCGCAAAGCATTGGCATTCCCTTCAAAATTGATAAAATCCTGCCATTCTTTGGATGAAAACCGGTCTTTTAACAGAGATTCGTTCCGGTGAAAATAACTGGCTATGGCGTCTTCTCCCGAATGTCCGAAAGCAGGATTTCCAATATCGTGACATAAACATCCGGAGGAAATCACATTATATAAGCTGTGCTGATATAATTCCTTATTTTCCTTTGTCAGTTCAGAAGCATATTCTTCCGCGATGTAATTTCCTATTTCATTTCCCAGAGAACGCCCTACGGAAGCAACTTCCAGTGAGTGTGTCAATCGGTTATGAACAAAGACACTTCCGGGAAGGGGGAAAACCTGGGTTTTATTTTGTAATCTCCGAAATGCCGTAGAAAAGATCACTCGGTCAAAATCTCGTTGATATTCGCTCCTTGGATCCGTTCTTTCGCTTGCTGATTTATATTGGGGTCCGGTACGTTTATCGGAAAATAGCCTGTTTATATCCATCTTTATTGGTGTCGGATTACAAAGGTAAGAATTTAAAATGAACCCGCACACAGGTTGATTTTAAGCTAATACGCTGTTTATCAAGGCGTGGAGTAGTAATGAATTTCTTAAAGATATAACTCCAGATTTCCCTTTCCCTGACGAAGCAGTTCCGGTTCTCCGGAAGTAACATCAACTACTGTAGATGCCGTATAATCACCCACCCCGCTATCGATCACCAGATCTACCAGCTTATCGTATTTCTCAACGATCAGCCCCGGATCTGTAGAATATTCCATAATTTCATCGTCGCTATGGGTAGAGGTGGAAGCTATCGGATTTCCCAGTCTTTCTACCAATATTTTCGGAATAGTATGATCCGGTATTCGGATTCCTATGGTTTTTTTATTTTTATATAGGGACGGCAGGTTATTGGAAGCATTCAGGATAAAAGTAAAAGGTCCCGGTAATGTTCTTTTTAGTAACTTAAATATGCTGTTATCTATAGGTTTGGAAAATTTGGATAAATCACTTAGATCACTGCAAACAAAGGAAAAATGAGCTTTCTCCGGTTTTATTCCTTTTATTCGTGCTAATCTCTCCATTGCTTTATGATTAAAAATATCACACCCCAGTCCATATACCGTATCTGTAGGGTATATGATTATACCTCCTTTTTTTAATACCGCCACTACCTCGTTGATATGCTTTTCTGAGGGATTTTCAGGGTATATTTTTAGTACTTTTGCCATAGTTTAAAATGTATTTTTTGTCTTGAACACAACAGTATCGGAAATATTCCCACTCTCGGGACTCTTATCTGTCTTATTGTCCGTCATAATGTAAGTTGTTCAAAATCTGTTCCAAGTACTCATTTTTTAGCTTTTATTACTGAATTCATCGTTATAAACATCTATAAGAAGGAAAAAGCAAGATAAAAGAATAGGTCCGAAAATCAGTCCCAGAAAGCCAAAGACATTCACTCCGAAGATTACACCGAAAACCGTAATCAAAGGATGAACATCATCCAGTTTTTTCAATAGGGTAAATCTGACTATGTTGTCGGAAATCCCGATGATTAAAATTCCATATAGAAGAACAAAGACAGCCGGCCAGGTTTGTCCGGAAGCAAATAATAAAATGGCTATGGGAACATAGGCTAAGGCAGCGCCCACAATCGGAAGCATGGATGCAAAGGTGGTGACCACAAACCAAAACCATAAATTATCCAATCCTACAATGGTGTATCCGATCACTCCTACAACACCTTGAATCAGGGCAACTGAGGGAATTCCGATGGCGTTCGACAAGATCATTTTTTTTAATCTTTGTCCCAGTTTTATTGTGTTTTCACTTTTCAGCGGAGACCATTTCATAAAAGCAGCTTCCATTTTTCTGATATTCATAATCATAAAAAAGAAAAGAAAAAAGGAAAAAAAGAAAACTACAATGGAATTGACGGTCGAATTCAATAACCGGGGTATGAATTTTCCTGCCCAGGCAGTAACCTGAATCACATTTTCCTTGTTTAATAGATTAAATCCGTAATCGTTTTGCAGTTTATGTACGATCTGAACTATGGAATCATTTACACTGTTAGAATAAGAAATGGCTGTATGAACTTTGGAATAGGTAAGTTCTATCAATAAATAGATCGGAGCGGATATAATTAAAATTGCCAGAATGAAAATAAGTACGACAGCCGACCAGTTATTCCATTTCTTTTTTTCCGTCAGGTACAAAAAGAAATCTCTGGAAAGGGCATACAAGGTAGCCGCTCCCAACAAAGCGGGTAAGAAAACAGCCAGCTGGGCTGCTATGAGAAAAAACAAGGCTATTATTATAAGTATGAATAATATCTGATGTATTATTCTTCCGTTTATTTTTTCTTTCATGTCTGTGAGGGATCCGTTACGGGTTTATTTTTTATTCTGTATGAAATATTCGATAGCCTCATCATATCCCGATAAGCCTTTTCCTTTAATTTGCAGAATACAGGCATCTTTAGTAACCGAAATTTTTCGGAAATCTTCCCGTTTTTCTATATCCGAGATGTGAATTTCTATTGCCGGAGTAATTACGGATTTCAATGCGTCGTGTATGGCATAGGAATAATGGGTATAGGCTCCTGGATTTATTACGATCCCGTCGTAAGAAAAACCTGCTTCATGAATCTTATCAATAATTGAGCCTTCATGGTTAGACTGAAAATATTCTAATTCTATAAATGAAAATTTTTTCTGCAACTGATCGAAATAATCTTCAAAGGTCTGAGTGCCGTAAATTTCGGGTTCTCTTTTCCCCAGCAGATTCAAATTGGGTCCGTTTATAATCAGTATTTTCATAACTAATTTTTTACGAAGATATGAAAGAATAAAATAAGAAATCGAACGATTCAAACTTTTAAAGCTTTTTCCGCTCTCCTTTTTTTATATTGAAAAAGTTTACGACGGTCAATTACTTTGGTCTGAACTTACCCGGAACTCGGGTTAAATTAATAATGGGTTGTCCTTATATGTGCTCAAGTCGATATAATTCAACCAACTACTACTCAATATTTGAATAAATTTATCTTCGGCAGAAACATCAATAACTTAAAAATTAATCTTACAGGATGATGCGCTATGGGCGGCAAGATTATAAAGTATTGATTTTTTAGAGCAACAGCACACCTCTTCCTTTTTCCGATTCTCACATTGGGGATGGAATTCAGGTTAATTATTGTTTCACTACGGTAAATTGGCGATCCCCTGAGTCAGGGAGACGATGAAATTTTTCAACGGTTTTTCTACCATGGAGGAAACGAACATATTAAATTTTCCATCAAAAATAAACTGGATTTCACAAGAAGTATCGGATACCTTTTCAATGGAAAGACTTAAATCAAATTTTAGTGATTCTTTTGCAGAAGTTAGTACTACTCCGGATACGGGTGTCTGTTCTTTTATTTTCAAGGCTATTTCCGGCATTCCTTTCAAAGCAAAGGTAAATCCCTCATCGTTGGCTTTAAAGCTATCGATATTTTCCGGCATAAACTTTTCATATTCAGCAGGCTGTGATGTTAACGAATAAATTTCTTCAGCAGGCTTATTTATAAGTACTTTTTCTCCTGTTATGTTCATTTTTTGTAATTTTGATAAAAACTTAAGACAAATGTACAAAATTTCTGTTAACGGAAAGCCTTTTACCATTGGTAAAAAGAGAATTAAGGGAATAATAAGTTTTCCTTATAGCAATAAGGATACTTTTAAAACGGCCCTTGATATTTTATATAATACACCGTTAGATAAGGTACATGTTTATTCATCGGATATAAAAGAAGTATGGAAAAAGTTTCAAAAACTTGTTACTCCCGTTTATGCTGCCGGAGGAATCGTTAAAAATAAGGACGGGAAATATCTTTTTATAAAACGAAACGGAGTGTGGGATCTTCCCAAGGGACATGTGGAAGAAAAAGAAACTTTTGAAGAAACCGCCGTTCGGGAAGTGGAAGAAGAATGCTCCGTGCAGGGAATTAAATTAAAAAAACCACTTTCTACTACGTATCATGTTTATCTCGACGAACAAGGCTACCGACTAAAGGTGGTCAAATGGTTTAAGATGGGTTATTCCGGGGATGAAAACCCTCAGCCTCAGACAGAGGAAAACATTGAACTGGCAGGATGGTTTTCCGAAGACGAAATTCCTGAATTGATGGAAAACACATATGAAAATATCAGGGAACTGGTGTTCCGATATGTTTTGAAATAAACCGTTTTTGTCAGTCCGGGACTTGTCGGATGAATTTGTCCGGTTTTAGGTATATGCGGGTTTTACAGGAGCCGTATTTTCTCCGATCCTTTTTTTATGGAGCCTATCAACATACTGTTTTCAACAAGAGCAAGGATGTTGTCTGCGTTTGCTGTATCTGCGATTACACACATTCCTACTCCCATGTTGAAAGTTCCGAACATTTCCTTTTCGTCTATATTTCCTCTTTTTTGAAGTTCTTTCATGACAGAAGGAATTTTAATTTTTGCTATCTCAATTTCAGCACTAAGTCCGTCCGGAATAATTCGGGGAACATTTTCAATCAATCCACCTCCTGTGATATGGGCAATTCCATAAATAGGGAATTTTTCTCTGATGGCAAAAATATCATTTTGATATAATCGGGTAGGGATAAGAAGGGTTTGATATAGAGGTTTCCCCTCAAATTCTTCATAAAAGTCGGGAAATATTTTCCTAACCAGAGAAAATCCGTTGGAATGGAATCCGCTGGAGGGCAATCCTATGATAACCTGTCCTTCCTGAATTTGGGAACCGTCAATGATTTCGTTTCTTTCCACAACACCCACACAAAATCCTGCGACATCGTAGTCTCCGACTGTATACATTCCGGGCATTTCGGCTGTTTCCCCTCCAATCAGTGCGGTATTGGTTTCTTTACAGGCATTCACAATTCCTGTTATTATTTCAGCGGCTACATCGGAGTCTAATTTGCCACATGCAAGATAATCCAGAAAAAAAAGAGGTTTAGCTCCATGGCATAGAATATCATTGGCGCACATGGCGAAGCAGTCTATTCCGATGGTATCGTATATTTTCGTATCCAAGGCAATGCGAAGTTTGGTGCCTACGCCGTCCGTTCCTGAAACTAAAACAGGGTTTTTGTAACCGGAAAGTTGGTAAAAAGCCCCAAAACTTCCTATCCCGTTCAGGACATTGGGATTATGGGTTTCTGATACGGCTTTTTTTATTTTGGATACGGTTTGGTATCCTTCTTTTTTGTCTACACCGGAGTCTTTGTATGTTGTCATGGAATACTTGTATTAGTTGGTTTAGCTCAGGTTATTTTGTGAAAAATAGTATAATTAAAACAGTAATCGGATATTTTTTTAATTACGACAATTGTTGTAAAAAGTCATCCAAAGCTTTTGTCATAGAGGGTTTTTCCTTGGTTGGAGCAAAGAAATTAACGGTTAATCCAGCTTCTTCCGCCGCTTGTTTGGTAGAATGCCCGAATGTGCCTATGTTGATTTTTTTCTGTTTGAAACTGGCATAATTATCAAATAGAGATTTTATACCGGAAGGACTGAAAAAAACCAGAGTGTCATATTTATAAATGTTTTCAATTTTGGAAGCGACATCACTGCTCACAGTTCTGAATAAAATAGCCCGGGTCCAGTCTATTTTTGCTTTATCCAACGCGTCGGGGATGTCTTGATTTAGGACATCAGAGGTGGGAAGAAGATACTTTTCATCCGGATTTTTCTTTAGGTGAGGAATCATATCGTCTGCTTCTTTTTCTCCAAAATAAATTTTACGTTTTCTGTATACGATATATCTTTGAAGATAAAGGGCAATAGCTTCCGACTGACAAACATATTTCATGGAATCAGGTACGATGAACCGCATTTCTTCGGAAAGGCGGAAGAAATGGTCGATGGCATTCTTACTGGTGAATATGATTGCCGTAAAATTTGAAAAATCAATTTTTTGCAATCTTACATCTTTTGTATCAGCGCCCTGTACATGTATAAAAGGAAAAAAATCTATTTTTATTTTATGTTTCTTTTCAATATCAAAATAAGGAGAACTATCACCAACAGGTGCCGGTTGAGAGACTAATATGGATTTTACTTTCATAATAAACTAAAATTTATCCCCTAAAAACACTAGTTTAAAAACACATAGTGCCGGTAAGATTTCGAAAGTGCAAAGGTACAAAAATTCGTAATAACCAGGAAGTTTTATTTGTTTTTTAATAAAGAACATTAACCATATCCATTCTGAAATCAGCAGGACAGAAATAATTCCTATGGCAATGTAGAAAGTGTATTTCGGGGGGATATTCGCATAATATATTGCGAAGCAAAGCAGAATGACAACAAATAGTTTGATGAATAAAAATATGAAACGGTTTTTATAGTTTTCCTGATATTCTTTATTTTTCCCCAATATGAGAAAAAAACCGTTTCCTAAAGTGTAAGATGCTACCTGATATATGAACAGGATAATGAATAGAATCGTGAGTTTTAATAATTTCGAATTAAAAAAGGGCACCACAATATTAAAAAAGGGCAGTAGGGTTAAAGATAATAATATGATATAAATAAAACTGCAAATGGTTACATAAAGAGTGAAGTTTTCATTTTCAATAGGAATGGATTTTAATCTGAAAACAGGTTCATCTTTAGAAATAAGAATAAACCGGGATATGATCAACAGCAGCAAACTTCCTAATAAAATAAAGTTTATCAGGTTGTCTCCTATGGGTGTTCTTATTGTTTCCAAAATAGTCGGGTTATATCTGATTAGAATTCGTCTTCGTCAATAAACCGTTTGGTTATAGGCAGGTAAGAATCAATGCGTCTGTCTCTTAAAAAAGGCCAGTGTATCCTGTAATTGTCGGATTTTTCGGTATTTATTTCTACTACCTTCACTTCTTCGTTTTCGTGAGAAGCCTGATAAAGAATGGTTCCAAAAGGATTGGATACAAAAGAGCCTCCCCAGAATTTCATGGCTTCATCCTGTTCAAATCCCACACGGTTTACACTCACAGTATGTACTCCGTTTGCAATGGCATGACTTCTTTGGATAGTTTGCCAGGCGTTGTATTGTTCCGTATTGGTTGTGTCGTCCTGAGAGGCAGCCCAGCCGATAGCGGTCGGATAAAACAATATCTGAGCTCCCATTAATGCAGTTATTCGGGAAGCTTCCGGATACCATTGATCCCAACAAATCAAAACTCCGATTTTGGCATATTGGGTTTGAAATACTTTATATCCTAAATCGCCGGGAGTAAAATAAAATTTTTCATAATACGCCGGGTCATCGGGAATATGCATTTTCCGATATTTTCCTAAATATTTTCCATCGGCATCGATAACGGCAACGGTATTATGATACAGCCCCTCGGTTCTTTTTTCAAAAAGGGAAGCTACAATAACTACCTTATATTCTCCGGCTACTTTTGATAATTTATCCGTTGTAGGTCCGGGAATAGGTTCTGCCAGCTTAAAATTGGCATAATCTTCAGTATCGCAAAAATATAAAGAGGAAAATAATTCCTGAAGACAAACAATCTGAGCGCCTTCCAAAGCTGCTTTTTTGATTCCTTCAATTGCTTTTTCAATGTTTTCGTTGACATTGCCTGAACAGCTTGATTGTATTAACCCTATTTTAACCTTTGCCATTGAAAATAAAAAATTTAATTACCTGCAAAAGTAAGTCTTATTTTTCAAATTAGTATTTTCAATTTTGATTTCCGTGAAAAAACGGCAAAGTTTTTCATTCTGAAAAAAAGAGGACTATAGATGTCATCGGAATGGAATTGAAAGTCAATAATCTCCTGTATACCATATATTTAATTAACGAAACAACCCGGATTTGAGAGTAAAGGCAGACACTGCTGAAAAAACAGCCTAAAAAATGCCCATCTAGGAAATAACGTCTAAATAATAGCCTGATTTTTGTCCGTTACTCCCCAATACATCATGCGTCTGCCTCGCCGGTCATGTAGAGAAAATTAATTTCGGTTAAGGAATACGTTTTTTATGATTTTCCTTCACCTGCCGTTGTTATTTCGCCGACTTCCGGATTAAATTCTCCTTCCCATCTGGCAACTACCGCAGAAGCCAGACAGTTTCCAATAACGTTCACGGATGTACGCGCCATATCCATCAATTCATCAATTCCCAAAATAATGAAAATAGGCCATGCCGGAAGTCCGAAAGAGGAAACGGTTCCCAAAAGGATTACTAAAGAAGCCCGGGGTACTCCGGCTACTCCTTTGCTGGTTATCATCAAAGTAAAGACCATGATGAGCTGTTGGGAAAAAGACATAGGAATGCCGGCAGCCTGCGCAACAAAAACGCTGGCAAGAGATAAATATAAGGTAGTTCCATCCAGATTAAAAGTATATCCTGTAGGCATCACAAAGGCGACTATTTTTCTGGGAACTCCTATATTTTCCATGGCTTCCATGGCTTTAGGTAAAGCCGCCTCCGAGCTGGTAGTGGCAAAAGCAATAGATACGGCTTCTCCGACACTTTTTATAAACTTTCTCAAAGGAAGTTTTATGATGAGGGCAACCGGTAACAAGACGAATAATAAGAATATGATTAAGGCTCCATAAAGAGTGAGCAGCAATTGTAAAAGATTCACCAGAACTCCTAATCCCATATGGCTCACGGTATATGCCATAGCGCCGCCAACCCCGAAAGGGGCAAAATACATGATGATATTGGTAAATTTGAACATGGTTTCGGCAAGGCTGTCGGTGAATCTCACCAAAAATTCCCGTTTATTATCAGGAACTAATAATAGTGCAATCCCGAAAAGAATGCTAAAAACAACTACCTGTAAGACCTGTCCTTCGGCTATGGATTTAGCTATATTTTCAGGGAAGATATGTAGGATAATATCCTGCCAGGTTTGAGGGAGAACTTCCGGAAGGGCTTCCTGATGACCTGTAGGATGTTTTATTCCGACACCTGCCTGAGTGAAATTAATGGCTGCCAATCCTATAAAAAGGGCAATGGTAGTTACTATCTCAAAATATACCAGAGATTTCCACCCCATTCTTCCCACCTGCTTCATGTCCGAATGTCCGGCAATTCCATGTACCAAAGTGGCAAATATTAAAGGAGCAATGATAGTCTTGATAAGTTTGAGAAATATTTTACTCAACACCTGAAATCCGGAACCTATTTCAGGGAAATCATGACCGATGGTTCCCCCGACTAGCAAACTGATGAAAATCCAGGTAGTGAGATTTTTCTTTTTTATCCCATAAACAAAAAAAGAGGCTACAGTCACCCAACGGGAAATTGCTAATATCAAATCAGAAATTCCCCCTAAAATAAAATTTAAGCCATAAAGCAAGGCAGTTAAGGTAACTGTAATTAAAGGGAGCCAAATAAAAAAAGAAATTTTCTTCATATAAGAATTTTTAGATATTTTGGTTATATTATAATAAATTTTTTATTTTTTTATCTTGATGCCCTATTGTGTTTTTTCATTTCCATGGTCAAAAATACTAATATTTTATGTAACCACCATAATTTATTTAACACCCATGGTATAAAATGTGTGATTTATCAGCAATACCCCCTTTAAAAACAGGTGTTATCTGAAAATATGTATAAATTTATTAAAGAAGGGCTTTTTTTAAACCTGTAGGTGGGGAGAAGAATGATGTTTCTGAAAAAGGCACAACCCCCCTCGTTCTTTTAGAATTAAGACGACTTGAAAAATTTACTTTTAGCCTTTTGTGTTTTTATTTTTCCATTTATTCCTTAAAATTTCCAGTATTCCCGGTAGGATGGAAATTACAATAATAAATACTATCAGAAATTTGAGATTATCCTGAACCCATGGTAAATTGCCGACATAATAGCCCAAAAGGGAGAAAAAAGCTACCCAGGTAATTCCTCCGATAATATTATATTTAAAAAAGAACGTGTAATTCATGCGTCCCATACCTGCCACAAAAGGAGCAAAAGTCCGGATGATCGGGATGAACCGGGCGAGAATAATGGTTTTTCCTCCGTGCTTTTCGTAAAAATCGTGCGTTTTTTGGAGATGACTTTGCTTGAATATTTTAGATTTCGGATTGCTAAAGAGCTTATGACCGAAATATTTTCCAATCTCAAAATTAGCGGAATCTCCCAATATGGCAGCTACGATAAGGAAAACATTCAGGAGAATGATGTTCATGCCATTATCAGGCAGGGCGGTTAAAGCGCCTGCAACAAAAAGCATGGAATCTCCGGGTAAAAAAGGAGTTACCACCAATCCTGTTTCACAAAAAATAATGATAAATAAAAAAACATAAACCCAAACTCCATAATCGGTAACCAGATCCTTCAGGTGTACATCTATGTGAAGGATTAAATCAATTAAAAAATGTATGTATTCCATGAACAAATCAAAATTACTATTTCCCGAAAACTATGCTAATAATCTAAATTAATAACTTATTCTAATGTCCGCAAAGGTACTAAAAATCAGAAAAGGTTACGGTAAAAAAAGCAAAATGCGAAAAAGTTAAGTGTTTTTACATATAAATTAACGACATTATGTCTTAATTTCCAACCATTTTCCACACAAAAAAGACAGATTGTCATTAAGTTTTTATTGAAAATTAACCCATATAACTGGATAATAAGTATTTATGTCTTAATGTTCTGTTTTGGTCTGCATTTTGAAAAATGATAAATATAAATCTTAAAAAAAATAAAAGTTATGGCAGATATAATTAAAAGCAACAACAGAAATTTCGGAAGTTTATTAGATGAATTATTTTCTAATACTTCAGGGTGGAGCAAGCCCGAAATGAAATTTCCTCCTGTGAATATTACAGAGGATAATAATAATTATGAAGTGGATTTGTATGCTCCGGGGTTGGATAAAAACGATTTCAAAGTAAGCCTGGAGAATGGCATGTTAACTATCGGCTATGATAAGAGAACAGAGGTGACCGATAAAAAAACTCATAGAATAGAATATTATCAATCTAGTTTTAAGCGTAGTTTTTCTTTAGACGACGCCAATATAGATGCGAGTAAAATAGACGCTTCCTATAAGGACGGGGTTTTGAAATTGGTTTTACCTAAAAAGGAACAAACAGAGGTTGCCCCTAAACAAATTGAGGTGAAGTAATCTCGGAAGAAAGATTAGGTTATACAATAAGGTTTATCGTGAGAGTTGAAGTTTTAAAAATAAATTTCAACTCTTTTTTAATTTAAATTAACCCGTAAAAACAGAACTTTCCGGAGGGGAGTAATGTGTTTCCACACAAACGTATGGAGTTATAGATTGGAAGTAAAAGTTTGGTATAAAAATTTTTCTCAGGATTTTTTAAAATTATATTGTAACTTGCTTCTACGTTGCGTGTAATTATAACCGGTTTATGAGCAGTTCAATATGTCTTGTTTAGTAAGTCGGCAGAGCTTTTTTTATGATCCGCAACGGATGATTTTACTAATTTAACCCGTTTTATAGAATTGTATACAGTCACACAGGTAAAGAAAAAAGTATCGGATTACTGTGTTTATCAGGATCGGAGTCATTGGGAAGTAGAACAAAAATTGAAAACTTTTTCTTTTCTGAATGAAGAAGAAAGGGGAGAAGTGATAGTGTGGTTGATAGAAAATGATTTTTTAAATGAAGAACGATTTGCCAGATCATATGCGAGAGGTAAATTCTATCAGAAAAAATGGGGTAAAATTAAAATAATACAAGGATTGAAACAAAAACGGGTTTCTGAAAAATTAATTACAGAAGGATTGCAGGAAATTGATGAAGAAGATTATAAACAGACACTCGGAAAAATTGCAAAAAGAAAATGGGAGACAATAACAGAAGCCTCTGTTTTCATAAAAAAGAAAAAACTCGTAGCGTACCTTTTACAAAAAGGATATGAAAGTTTTTTAATTTATGAACTGTTGGAAGACTTCTAGCTATATTGGTTGATTAAATCTATCAACTCCTGAGCAGGTCTTACTCCGCTTTCCCGCCATTTAACCTCTCCGTTTTTCAAAATTATCAGGGTAGGGACAGATTGTATTCGATAAACGTTCCCCAATTCAGGGTTTTTATCAACATCAATTTTCAAAATGGTTGCTTTGTCGCCTACTTTTTCCTTTACTTCTTTGAGAATAGGAGCCATCGTTTTACAAGGCTGGCACCATACTGCAAAAAAATCCAGTAAAACGGTTTTTTCGCTTTTTATAATATCTGAAAAATCTGACATATTCTTCGTGTTTTTTATCGTACGGGGACAGTCCCTTCAAAAATCAATCCAAGTAAGAAGAATTTCAGCCGAAAAAAGAAAAATCTTTTTCAGTAAATGCATAAAGTTCTTAATTTCACCTGAGTCTGGTTTGAGCGCAAGCTGAAAATAATTGACCTTGCTTGAACTTTTTCAATATTTCACCGGGGTTCGGATTAAGAGCCTGTTTAAATTTTATTGCTATTTTTGAGATGGATTTTTTGCTTTTTATTAGAAGATTTAGCGGGCTAAATCAAGAAGAAAAAGAGAAAAAGACGCTCAAAAGAGCTTAAAAAGAATGCAAAACATAATTAGAACCTAAAAATAAATATTTGAATAAAATTTAAACAGGCTCTAAATCTTTTGGTATTCGGAAATTTGCAATCGGCATTCTTCTCCCATAGAAAAGTAATGTTCGCTGGTAAACCAAATCCGGCTTAACCGGCTGATACTTTCAACCAGATAATGACCTCCCATAAAGTAACTTTTTAATACTTTCACGTTTACTCCTCTGTCGGAAATTAAAAACTGGTGCGGATAAACCAAAATCTTATCTTCGTCGATATGTTCAAATAATTGTGGAAATTTCTCTTTGGTCAAAACCGTTGTTTCTCCAAATAAATTTGCTACATATTCATTTTTCGGGTTTTCGTATACATAAGAAGGAACTCCTTTTTGTATAATATTCCCTTCTTTTACCACGATCATTTCATCGGCATAAGCCAGTGCGTCTTCAATATCGTGAGTTGCCAGAATAATGGAAATATTATTTTCTCTTGCAAAATCAAAAACAGCCCTCTTTAGAATGTTCTTCTTGAAAATATCTACTTGAGAAAAAGGCTCGTCCAGTAATAGCAGAGAAGGAGTTTGAGCCAGCGCTTTTGCCAATGCCACTCTTTGTTTCTGCCCTCCGCTTAAAGAAAGGGCTTTTTCGTTAATGTATTCTTCCATACCCACCAGATTAAGCAAAAAGATGATCCGTTCCTGCTTTTCTTTCGTGTCTATGTTAGATAGAAACTTTCCTACATTTTCTCCTACGGTAAAATACGGCATCAGCCCAAAGTCCTGTTCCAGATATTTAAATTCGGGTTCTCCGGGAATTAAATTTCCTTTAACTCCTGCCAATTTCCTGTTATTGTGGTAAATTTCACCTTCTTCCCATTCCAACAACCCATAAACCAACTTCAAAACCGTACTTTTTCCACTTCCGCTTTCCCCTATTAATGCCAACATTTTCCCTTGTTCCAAATCAAAAGAAAAAGAATGAATGATCTTTTTATCGGCAGTATAAGAAAAAGACAAATTATTTACTTTTAGCATACTATTATTTTTATAACAGGTTTGGTTAAATAATTATAATTTTACTTTTTACAAATTTAAAATATTAATGATGAAAAAAACACTTTTAAGTTTTGTAATTATCTTACTTTCTATAATCTCCTGCAAAAAGCCTGCTAAAGAAACCACACATCTCATGACCGCTGATTCCCTGTCTTCCCCGTCAGGAGAGTACAAATTGGACATATCTCAAAGTATTGTCAACTGGACAGGATATAAAATAGAAAAATCCTTGAATTTAAATCATTTCGGAACACTGTCATTCAGGGAAGGAACGTTGAATTTTAAATATAGCCGCTTAGACAGCGGAATCCTCATCGTAGAGGTATCTTCCCTAAAGGATGAAGATGAAGAAAACCCCGGATTAAATCAAAAATTGACGGAACATCTGAAAAGTAAGGATTTTTTAGACGTGAATACCTATCCTACCGCTGTTTTCACCATCACTTCCTCCCGAAACATAGAAGGTATTTCCGATTTTAACACGGAATTGAAAGGAGTTCTGAATTTAAAAAACCGTACTAAAAATATTTCGGTAAGAGCGAATGTAAGGATTGAAAAAAATACATTACACCTGCATACAGAAAAATTTTCCCTGAACCGTCAGGATTTTGGCATTACGTATGAAGGAATAAGCCCTATTCTGATTACTGACGATTTCGATCTACAGATAAGCATACTAGCCCATCTGAAATGATTTTTCCTTTTCGGCATATTTTTTAAGAGCCTGTTTAAATTTTATTGCGATTATTTTTTATTGCTATTTTTGCGATGGATTTTTTGCTTTTTATTTGAAGATTTAGCGGGCTAAATCAAAAAGAAAAAGAGAAAAAGCCGCTAAAAAGAGCTTAAAAAGAATGCAAAATATAATTAGAACCTAAAAATAAATATTTGAATAAAATTTAAACAGGCTCTTAGTTTATAACGTAGTAAACCTAAATGAAAAGAAAGACAAAGAAAAACAAAACTTCATATAGAATTTATTATTGGCTTACCGGAATTATTATTCTTATCTCGCTGGTTTTCTTCTTCCGTACTACATTAACCATGTATTACTATATTGTAAAAGGACAACTTGAAAAAAGGGAGTATGGATATTCCAATCTGGAAAAAATGCGTAAGGAATCCGAGGCAGAGAAAATACAAAGAATATTTACGAGATATGGGGGGAATGCTTTTGGGTTGGATATTAGCCGGCATCAGGGAGAGATAAACTGGGACAGTCTGGAAACAGTGAAAAAAGATCTACCCATTTCCTTTGTATTTGTACGGGCTACCCGGGGAGTGATTACTCAGGATGCTTTTTTTAAGAAGAATTGGAATAATCTTGCGAAAAAAAAAATTATGAGGGGAGCCTATCATTATTATGATGTCAACAGAAATTCTACGGATCAGGCTCAAAACTTTATTAAAACGGTCACTTTGGAAAAAGGAGATCTACCTCCGGTTTTAGATATTGAAGATTTACCTAAGAACCAATCTCTGGAACTGCTGAAAAAGGGAGTGCTCAACTGGCTGCAAATAGTGGAAAATGAATATAAGGTCAAACCTATTATTTATTCCAACGACGCGTATTTTATCTATCACATTCCCGATCTGGACAACTATCCTGTCTGGGTAGCCAATTATAATCCCATGGAAAGCCCCCTGCATAAAAAATGGTTATTCTGGCAATTTACAGAAAAAGGAATTGTAAAAGGAATTACGCAGAATTTCGTAGATATTAATGTATTCAACGGAAATATAACCGAGCTGAAACGACTTACCATACAATAAAAACAGGGTATTTATTTTATGCGATTCATGAAAATATCGCTGATACACCTGTTTTTTGATGCTCCCGAAAACCGCATATATAGATATTCCGTAGGTTTAGTTAGTTGATAATCACAACCCCGAAGGGTTATTTTTTATAGATTTTTGCATATTATTTTTTTTTGTACTTTATGCCCGATTAACAGCGAGAAAAATTGAACAACGTGAGAAAAAAACTAAAAAATCTTTTACAGGGAATAGAACCCGAAAATCCGGAACATTTATTGGAACTTTCCGAGGTATATAAATACCTACCCAGAGGAATAATTAAAGGAATAATAATAGTCCTTATTTCAATGATTATTTCTTTGGTCTTATATAACATTTTGCCTTATGAAGAAACCGCAAACAAAGGATTGGCTATTTTAGTATTTGTAGCTGTTTTGTGGTTTACTGAGGCGGTTCATATCACCATAACCGCATTAATGATACCCATTCTGGGAGTAGTCGTCGGATTGCCGGATTTTACCATACAGAAAGGACTCAGCAGTTTTGCGGATCCTATTATTTTCCTTTTCTTCGGAGGGTTTGCTCTGGCTTCCGCTCTGCACGTACAGAAACTGGACAAGAAAATAGCTGCCTGGATCATATCCTTATCAGGGTCTGATCTAAGAATAGCAACTCTGGGAATTTTTTCAGTTACCGCCTTTCTTTCCATGTGGATAAGCAATACGGCGACTACAGCGATGATGCTGCCTTTGGCTTTAGGGTTAACGAGTCACTTGGATGTGAAGAAAGATCGAAATACCTTTGTGTTTATACTCTTGGGGATAGCTTACTCGGCAAGCATTGGAGGAATGGGAACTTTAGTGGGTTCTCCGCCGAATGCGATTGCTGCGAAATACCTGAATATTGATTTTACGGGATGGATGAAGTACGGATTTCCGATCATGATGGTTTTGATGCCGTTGCTTTTAGGAGCTATGTATCTTATTTTACGCCCCGATCTGAAGCAAAAGATAACAATTCAATCGGAAGATATTCCTTGGAGTACTACCCGTATTCTGACTTTGATCGTGTTTGTATTGACGGCATTTGCCTGGATACTCGGAACAACTATTGAGAAGAGTTTCGGAATAAAAAGTCCGGATACATTTGTAGCCGTAAGCACTACCGTAGCTGTTGTTCTTTTGGGCTTGGTCAGTTGGAAACAAGTTTCCGACAATACAGACTGGGGAGTTTTATTTTTATTCGGCGGAGGAATCGCTTTAAGTTCTCTGTTAAAAGATTCCGGCGCATCTCTGGCTTTGGGAAAACAGGTCGCGGAAACATTCGGTTCGACATCTCCCTTTTTGATGATTTTCATTGTGGCATCTTTTATTATTTTCTGGACCGAATTTACCAGCAACACAGCCTCTGCGGCTTTACTGGTGCCTGTCGTAGCAAGTATAGCTTCTCAGACAGGGCTGCCGGAAGAGATACTGGTATTGATCATAGGCTTAGGCGCTTCTTGTGCCTTCATGTTACCGGTTGCCACTCCGCCTAATGCTATTGTGTTCGGCACCGGACTCATAAAGCAGAAAGAAATGGTTCGTATAGGAATTGTTTTAAACATCATTTCCATATTGGTTGTATCTCTATGGGGATATTTTTTCTTACTGGAATAGATTAAAAAATAACAGGCTCAACCGGAAAATGCAGCCTGACAGGAAGAACAATGTAGAAACTTTTTTCAGAAGAAAAGAAAGTAAGTTCAATCGGTAAATGCGTAATTTTTTCATCATTTAACCCGGATTCAGGTGAAATTCCGCATTTACCGGTTGAAATCCTTGTGTGATCTTTAGTTATACCACACAGAGGGTTTTAAATATCTTTTATAAGGAATAAAGAATATCAAATAATTAACGGGATTCCGGCTTTTTTACAGGCAGCCCTCATATCTTCCGGCCAGATGCTGGATTGAATTTCTCCGATATGAGCCTTTTGCAGTAAAAACATACACAGACGAGATTGTCCTATTCCTCCTCCGATAGACAAAGGCAGTTCGTCATTGAACAAACGGGAATGGAAGTACAATTCTTTACGTTGAGTTTGTCCTGTCATTTCCAGTTGGCGGTTCAAAGCTTCCTTATCCACGCGGATACCCATGGAAGAAATTTCAAAAGCCTGCTTCAATGTATCATTCCATAAGATAATATCTCCATTCAGCCCCTTTAGGTTTAATTCCGAGATAGTAGTCCAGTCATCGTAATCCGGAGAGCGTAGGTCATGAGGTTCTCCATTGCTTAAATTATCTCCGATACCTATAATGAATACGGCACCGTATTGTTCGGCAATCTTATTTTCCCGCTCTTTCGGATTTAAATTCGGATATAATTGAAGTAATTCCTCAGAATGAATAAAATGAATAGTTTTAGGCAGTCTCAGTTTCAAATCGGAATACATTTCATAAGTCATATATTCCGTACGTCGGATAGCATTATAGATATTGGTAACAATTTCCTTTAAAAAAGAAATATTCCGGTCTTTTTCAGAAATTACCCGTTCCCAATCCCATTGATCCACATAAAGGGAATGAGTATTGTCCATTTCTTCATCTGCACGTATGGCATTCATATCCGTATAAATACCGTATCCTTCCTCTATTTGCAGATCTGCCAGAGTCAGCCGTTTCCATTTTGCCAGAGAATGGACTATTTCCGCAGGTCGATCTCCCATATTTTTGATGGGAAAAGTTACCGCACGGTCTGTTCCGGTCAGATCATCATTTATACCGGTTCCCTTCAATACGAAAAGAGGAGCGGTTACCCTTCTCAAATGTAGTTCCGAAGATAGATTCAGTTGAAAAAAATCTTTTATCTGCTTGATTCCCGATTCTGTTTGTTTTAAGTTCAGAAGAGGCTTATACCCCTCAGGGATGATTAATTTACTCATAAAGTTGTTTAATATAATATGGGTAGCAAAAGTAAAGAAAATATCGAAAATGGTTTTTATTTTTGAAGTTTAAATATTTTAAGATAAAGATACGAAAGATATTTTAAGACGGGAATATGGAAGAAATATTTGGATTAAATCCCGATAGCGGGCTAAGTCGTGGATTATCATCTATTTGAAAGAATAAATTCGTTAAAGATCAAAAGAATAATTCTAATTAAAGCCGGTATTTTGAGTGTAAAACACTGATTATTAACCTATAACGCTGATTCCCTGAAATAATTCCGAATATAAGTAAAAAAATATAAAAAATTTTGTATCAGAATAATAAAATATTGATTTTTTTTTATACTTTTGCAATCCGAAAAAATTATAAACATAACAAATGTCAGGAATTATTGGAAAGAAAATTGGCATGACCAGTTTATTTGACGAAGAAGGAAGAAACATTCCTTGTACCGTTATTGAAGCAGGTCCATGTTCAGTTTTACAGGTCAGAACCGTAGAAAAAGACGGCTATTTTGCCGTTCAGCTCGGTTTCGATGACAGAAGTGAAAAAAATGTAGGGAAAGCCCTGCTAGGTCACTTCAAAAAGGCAGGTTCAACCCCAAAAAGAAAATTGGTGGAGTTTTATCACGGATTTGACGATTTAAAACTGGGGGAAGAGATTACGGTGAAATTATTTTCCGAAGGAGAGTATGTAGATGTTACAGGGACCTCTAAAGGGAAAGGATTTCAGGGTGTAGTGAAAAGACACGGATTTGGAGGAGTAATGCAGGCTTCTCATGGTCAGCATAACAGATTGAGAGCGCCGGGTTCCATAGGTGCGGGTTCAGACCCGTCCAGAGTATTCAAAGGAATGAGGATGGCAGGAAGAATGGGTGGAGACCAGGTGACAGTGCAGAACTTACAGGTAATAAAAGTGGACGAAGAAAAGAATCTTTTAATAGTAAAAGGTGCAGTTCCGGGTCCTAAAAATTCATATGTAATCATAAGAAGATGGAATTAGCAGTACTAGATAAAAACGGAAAAGAAACCGGAAGAAAGGTTACTTTAGACGACACAATATTTGGTGTAGAGCCCAATGAGCACGTGGTTTACTTAGAAGTAAAACAATATTTGGCCGCACAAAGACAAGGAACACATAAATCTAAAGAAAGATCAGAATTGAGCGGTTCAACCCGTAAACTTCACCGTCAGAAAGGAACAGGAGGTTCTCGTAAAGGAGATATCAACAGCCCGCTATTCAGAGGAGGAGCAAGAGTTTTCGGTCCTAAACCGAGAAATTATAGATTTAAATTAAATAAAGCGCTAAAAAGATTAGCTAAAAAATCAGTTTTAAGTCAGAAAATAAAAGAAAACAATTTAAAAATAGTTGAAGACTTAAAATTTGAAGCTCCGAAAACCAAAGATTTCATTCAGGTGATACAAAATCTGGGATTAGCAAACAAAAAGACTTTATTTGTGTTAGGCGAAGCAAATAAATTTGTATATTTGTCATCTCGAAATTTACAGGAAACTAAAGTGTTAAAATACAGCGAGATAAGCAGTTACGACATTTTAAGAGCTAATGAAGTAGTTTTATTTGAAGGTTCAGTAGAAAAAATACAAGAAAATTTAAGAAAGTAGAAACATGTCTGTACTAATAAAACCTATTATATCAGAAAAAGCAAACGATATCGCTAGCAAAAGAAATCGCTATACATTTTTGGTTGATCCCAAAGCGAATAAATTAGAGATAAAGCATGCTGTAGAACAAGCGTATGGTGTTAAAGTAGTAGCAGTAAGAACATTAATCTCTGCACCCGTAGTAAAAACGAAATACACCAAAACAGGCTTACAGGTAGGAAAATCAAATAAATTGAAAAAAGCAATGGTAGACGTTAAAGAAGGCGAAACCATTGATGTATTTGGAACTATATAATATATTAAAGAATCATGTCGGTAAGAAAATTAAAACCTATCACCCCCGGACAAAGATTCAGAATTGTAAACAATTTTGAAGAAATTACTACTTCAAAACCGGAAAAAAGCCTTATAAAAGGAATTTCCAAATCAGGAGGTAGAAACAATACCGGAAAAATGACCATGCGTTATACCGGAGGTGGACACAAGAAACGATACAGAGAGATCGATTTCAAGAGAAATAAGTTTGGAATTCCGGCTACTGTAAAATCAGTAGAATACGATCCGAACAGAACGGCATTTATCGCTTTATTGGTATATGCCGACGGTGAAAAACGCTACATTGTTGCCCCACATGGAATTAAAGTCGGGCAAAAAGTCGTTTCAGGAGACAGTGTATCTCCGGAAATAGGAAACGCAATGAAATTAAAAAACATACCGTTAGGTACCGTTATTTCCTGCATAGAATTGCGTCCCGGACAAGGAGCAAAAATGGCAAGAAGTGCAGGAACCAGCGCTCAGCTGATAGCAAGAGACGGAAAATATGCCGTTCTTAAAATGCCTTCAGGAGAGACCCGTATGATATTGGTAGAATGCATCGCAACAATTGGTTCGGTTTCCAACTCAGACCATCAGTTGATCGTATCCGGAAAAGCCGGTAGAAGTAGATGGTTAGGAAGAAGACCAAGAACAAGAGCAGTAGCAATGAACCCTGTAGATCACCCAATGGGAGGTGGTGAAGGTAGATCGACCGGAGGACATCCAAGATCCAGAAAAGGTATACCTGCAAAAGGATACAAGACTCGTTCAAAAAAGAAAGAATCGAATCGTTATATTTTACAAAAAAGAAAATAATCTGATATGGCACGTTCGTTAAAAAAAGGACCTTATATTCATTATAAGCTAAATAAAAAAGTCCAGGCAAATGTAGAATCAGGAAAAAAAGTCGTGATTAAAACCTGGTCAAGAGCCTCTATGATTTCTCCGGATTTCGTAGGACAAACCTTTGCCGTACACAACGGTAAACAATTTATTCCTGTATACATAACAGAGAATATGGTTGGGCATAAATTAGGAGAATTCTCTCCTACACGAGTGTTTAGAGGTCATGCAGGAAACAAAAATAAAGGAAACAGATAAAAGGTAAGCAATGGGTAACAGAAAACAAAATAGTGCAATAGCACGTAAAGAAGCTAAAAAAGACTTAGCTATTGCTCGCTTGAATAATTGTCCTACCTCACCGAGAAAAATGAGATTGGTAGCCGATATCATTAGAGGTGTTGATGTTGATAAAGCATTGTATATTTTAAAATATTCCAAGAAGGAAGCTTCCATACGATTAGAAAAACTTTTATTAAGCGCCATTGCCAACTGGCAGGTGAAAAATGAAGGAAAAGATATCGAAGAAGCACAGCTTTATGTGAAAGAAATCTTTGTTGATGGAGGACCTATGTTGAAAAGATTACGTCCTGCACCTCAGGGAAGAGGATATAGGATCAGAAAAAGATCCAATCACGTGACAATCATTCTTGGAAACAAAAACGAAGTAAATTAAATATGGGACAAAAGACAAATCCAATAGGCAATAGATTAGGAATCATTCGTGGATGGGATTCTAATTGGTACGGTGGAAAAAACTTTGGAGATAAAATAGCGGAAGATTACAAGATCAGAAGATATTTGGAAGCCCGTTTATCCAAAGCAGGAGTTTCCAGAATTTACATCGAAAGAACTCTGAAATTAGTTACAATTACAATTACTACTGCCCGCCCGGGAATTATCATAGGAAAAGGAGGTCAGGAAGTAGACAAACTGAAAGAAGAGCTGAAGAAACTTACTAAAAAGGAAATTCAAATAAATATATTTGAAATCAAAAGACCGGAACTGGATGCAAAACTGGTAGCAGAAAGTGTAGCCCGTCAGATCGAAAGCCGTGTCTCTTACAGAAGAGCCGTAAAAATGGCGATAGCATCTACCATCAGAATGAACGCAGAAGGAATTAAAATAATGATCTCCGGGCGTTTAAACGGAGCAGAAATGGCGAGATCCGAATCCTTCAAAGAAGGAAGAATCCCATTATCCACCTTCCGTGCAGATATTGATTATTACATAGCGGAAGCTCATACCACCTACGGGCGTTTAGGAGTGAAAGTATGGATTATGAAAGGGGAAGTATACGGTAAAAGAGAATTATCCCCGTTGGTAGGTCTTCAGAAAAAGACCCAAAAAAGAAAAGTTAAAGAAAGAAGATAAAACACTTAGGTAATTATGTTACAACCAAGAAGGACAAAATTCCGTAAACAGCAAACAGGACGTATGAAAGGTCTTTCCTACAGAGGAAACCAACTAGCATATGGAACTTTTGGGATCAAAGCGTTAGATTCAGTGTTTATTACTGCAAGACAAATAGAAGCAGCCCGTATTGCCGCAACTCGATATATGAAAAGAGAAGGACAATTATGGATTAAAATATTTCCGGATAAACCTATCACAAAAAAACCGGCTGAGGTTCGTATGGGTAAAGGAAAAGGAGCTGTAGAATATTGGGTAGCCAGAGTGTCGCCGGGAAGAATCCTATTTGAAGTGGGAGGAGTTCCTCACGATGTAGCTAAAGAAGCATTACGTTTGGCAGCTCAAAAACTTCCGGTTAAAACTAAGTTTGTCGTTGCTAACGATTTTGTACAATCATAAAAACTAAAATCGATGAAAGCAGTAGATATCAAAAATTTAAGTCAGGAAGAAGTAAAAGCAAAATTAGCCGATAAAAAAGCTGAATATGCAAAACTCAGATTAGCGCATAAAGTGTCTCCGATTGAAAATCCGATTCAGTTAAGAGAGATAAGAAAAACAATAGCAAGGTTGGAAACAGCCCTAAAGTAATTAAAAATCCGAAAAAGAATTAATTTCAACTATGGAAAGAAATTTAAGAAAAGAAAGAATCGGAGTAGTATCTAGTAACAAAATGGATAAAACCATTGTTGTCAGTGAAGTTTCAAGGATGAAACACCCCATGTATGGCAAATTCGTTTTAAAAACAAAAAAATATACTGCTCATGATGAAAAAAATGAATGCAACGAAGGAGACACCGTACGCATTATGGAGACTCGCCCATTGAGTAAAAATAAAAGGTGGAGATTAGTAGAAATTTTAGAAAGAGCTAAATAATTAAGAGATGTTACAGACAGAATCAAGATTAAAAGTTGCAGATAATACAGGAGCTAAAGAAGCTTTAGTTATCCGAGTATTAGGAGGCTCAAAAAGAAGATATGCATCCGTAGGAGACAAGATCGTAGTAACTATTAAAGATGCTACTCCATCAGGAAATGCAAAAAAAGGACAAGTATCCAAAGCAGTAGTGATAAGAACTAAAAAATCGGTAAGAAGAAAAGACGGTTCTTACATCAGCTTTGAAGATAATGCATGCGTATTGTTAAATGCCGCAGGAGAAATGAGAGGAACCCGTGTTTTCGGACCGGTTGCCAGAGAACTGCGTGACAAAGAGTATATGAAGATCATTTCATTAGCTCCTGAAGTATTATAAGCTAAAATTAAAAAAATGGCAAAAATTAAGATAAAAAAAGGAGATAAAGTTCAGGTTCTTGCAGGAGCTTATAAAGGAAAGCAGGGACAAGTATTAGTAGTGTATCCTGAAAAAAACCGAGCAATCGTTGAAGGAGTGAACATTGTGAAAAGACATAAAAAACCCTCAACGGAAAGCCCTCAGGGAAGAATCATAGAAAAAGAAGCTTCCATTGATATTTCTAACCTGGCATTACTGGATCCTAAATCAGGAAAACCTACCCGGGTAAGTTATAAAATAGAAGGGGATAAAAAAGTTAGAGTTGCAACTAAATCAGGACAAGTGATTTAATTAAATTAGAAAATTATGCAATACATAGCAAGACCCAAAAAACTATATAACGATAAAATTAAAACTGCCCTTAAAGAGGAGTTTGGATATAAATCGATAATGCAGGTCCCTAAATTACAAAAAATAGTAATTAGTCAGGGATTAGGCGCAGCTACCGCAGATAAAAAAATTGTGGATTACGCAATAGAAGAAATGACTTTAATTGCCGGACAAAAAGCGGTTCCTTGTTTGTCAAAGAAAGATGAAGCAGGATTTAAACTGAGAAAAGGAATGCCTATCGGAGCAAAAGTGACACTGAGAGGAGATAAAATGTACGAATTTCTGGATAGGCTCATTACATCAGCCCTGCCGCGAGTTCGTGATTTTAACGGAATAAAAGCAGACGGATTTGACGGAAGAGGAAACTATACCTTAGGTATTACGGAACAAATCATATTCCCTGAAATAAACATAGACAAAATAAAGAAAATTCAGGGGATGGATATTACTTTCGTGACCAGTGCAAACACCGATAAAGAAGCAAAAGCATTGTTAACCCATTTTGGATTACCATTTAAAAAGAACTAATCAAATAATATGGCAAAAGAATCAATGAAAGCGCGTGAGCGCAAAAGAGAAGCACTTTCTGCTAAATATGCCGCTAAAAGGAAAGCTTTGAAAGAAGCAGGAGATTACGAAGCTCTTCAGAAACTTCCGAAAAATGCTTCTCCGGTCAGGCTGCACAACCGATGCAAACTTACCGGAAGACCTAAAGGATATATGAGAGTCTTTGGGATTTCCAGAGTAACTTTCAGAGAAATGGCTAACGAAGGATTGATACCCGGAGTGAAAAAAGCCAGCTGGTAATAAATTAAAAAACAAACATGAATTTTAAAAGTAGAATTTAAAATTCTATACTCTAAAATTAAAAAGAATATGGTTACAGACCCAATCGCAGATTACTTGACAAGAGTAAGAAATGCCATGAGAGCAGGCCACAAAGTAGTGGAAATTCCTGCATCTAAAATTAAAAAAGAGATTACAAAAATTCTCTACGATCAAGGATATATCCTTAACTATAAATTTGAAGAAGGAATCGTTCAGGGAACCATCAAAATCGCGTTAAAATACGATAAGGTTACCAATCTTCCGGCTATCAGAAAAATAGAAAGAGCTTCAAAACCGGGTTTAAGAAAATATGCCGGCTCTAAAGAACTTCCGAGAGTGTTAAATGGATTAGGTATTGCTATCATCTCAACTTCCAGAGGAGTGATGACTGACAAAAAAGCACGTCAGGAAAATGTAGGTGGTGAGGTAATTTGTTATGTTTATTAAAAAATTGAAAGAATGTCAAGAATAGGTAAAGCAATCATAAATATACCTGTAGGAACTACCGTTGATTATAAAGATAACGTAGTTACAGTAAAAGGAAAAAACGGCGAATTGACTCAAGAACTCACCAAAGGAATTACCTTAAAGATTGAAGAAGCTCAAATTACGGTGGAACGACCTTCCGACAATAAAGAACACAGAGCTTTGCACGGGTTATACAGAGCGTTAGTTAATAACATGATAATCGGTGTTTCAGAAGGGTTTACAAAAAAACTGGAATTGGTAGGAGTAGGGTACAGAGCTTCCAATCAGGGACAAAAATTAGAATTAGCCTTAGGTTTTTCCCATTTGGTAGTAATAGAACTTCCTCAGGAAGTAAAAGTAGAAACATTGACCGAAAAAGGTAAAAATCCGATAATTACCTTAACTTCGCACGATAAATATCTGTTAGGAATGGTTTGTGCAAAAATCAGATCACTTCGTAAACCGGAACCGTACAAAGGAAAAGGAGTTAAGTTTGTAGGAGAACAAATTAGAAGAAAAGCAGGTAAATCTGCATAAAAATATTGAGTTATGGCATTAACTAAAAAAGAAAAAAGAATAAGAGTTAAAAGAAGAGTTCGTAAAAACATCTTCGGTACCGCTGAAAAACCTCGTTTATCAGTGTATAGAAGCAATAAGGAAATTTACGCTCAACTTATAGATGATAATTCCGGCAAAACCTTGGCTTTCGCCTCTTCACGGGAAAAAGAAGTTGCCGGAGAAAAAGGAACCAAAACCGAGATTTCTATCCTCGTAGGTAAAAAACTGGCAGAAAAAGCAAAAACCGCAGGTATCGAAACTGTAGTGTTTGACAGAAACGGATTTGTTTATCATGGTAGAATTAAAGCTTTAGCTGAAGGTGCCAGAGAAGGAGGTTTAAAATTTTAATACACTGAAATTATGTTAGGAATAAAAAATATTGAAAGAGTAAAACCGGGAGGAATAGAACTGGTAGACCGATTGGTAGGTGTACAAAGAGTAACCAAAGTAACTAAAGGAGGTAGAGCATTCGGCTTCTCGGCTATTGTAGTGGTAGGAGACGAAAAAGGAGTGGTAGGATTCGGTTTGGGAAAATCCAAAGAAGTTACCAGCGCCATTTCCAAAGCCGTAGAAGATGCGAAGAAAAACCTGGTTAGAGTTCCTTTATTAAACGGATCATTACCCCATGAACAATCAGCAAAATACGGAGGAGCAGATATATTTCTTCGTCCAGCGTCTAACGGTACCGGGTTGATTGCAGGAGGAGCGGTTCGTGCCGTATTGGAATCTGCAGGAGTTAAAGACGTGCTTTCCAAATCCAAAGGATCTTCCAATCCTCACAATGTGGTGAAAGCGACAGTTAAAGCATTATTAAGCCTTCGAAGTGCGGAAGTTATTGCACAACAACGAGGAATATCACTTTCTAAAGTATTTAAAGGATAAAAACATGGCAACGATAAAAATAACTTTAAAGAGAAGTTCAATCAAAAGACCTAAAAACCAAAAGCTGACATTAGAGGCTTTAGGTTTGACAAAGCTGAATAAAACCGTTGAACATGAAGCAACCCCACAGATACTAGGGATGGTTGCAGTAGTAAAACATTTAGTAACTGTTGAAGAATAATAAGATATGAATTTACATACTTTAAAACCTGCACAAGGTTCAACACATAATAGCAAAAGACTGGGTAGAGGTCAGGGAAGCGGAAAAGGAGGAACTTCCACCAAAGGTCATAAAGGAGATAAATCCCGTTCAGGACACAAAGACAAAATCGGTTTTGAAGGTGGACAAATGCCTTTACAAAGAAGAGTCCCTAAATTTGGATTTAAAAATATCAACAGAAAAGAGTATGCAGGAGTAAACTTAGATACTCTTCAGGCTTTAATAGATTCTAACAAAGTTTCCGGAGAAATTACTAAAGAAGTATTGGCTCAAAACGGAGTGGTTTCTAAAAAAGATTTAGTAAAGATCCTCGGAAGAGGAGAATTGACTTCAGCAATAACCATTACTGTAGACAAATATACTAAAACAGCAAAAGAAGCTATAGAAAAAGCAGGAGGGCAAGCTAATACCTTATAAAAGAGCATGAAAGGATTTATACAGACAGTTAAGAATATCTGGAGCATTAAGGAGTTAAGAGATAAACTTATCTTTACTTTCTCCCTGATATTAGTATACAGGTTCGGAACCCATGTTCCGCTTCCGGCTATTAATATGGTAGAAGTAGATAACATTCTCGAAATTTATAAAGATAATGGAGGAAATCAACAGGCAACCGGCTTGTTGGGACTATTATCTTCCTTTACAGGAGGAGCATTTAGTAAAGCCTCTATTTTTGCATTAGGTATCATGCCGTATATCTCTGCTTCCATTGTAGTACAATTGATGGGGTTGGCGATTCCGTATATCCAGAAACTGCAAAAAGAAGGAGAAAGCGGACGTAAGACCGTTAATCAGATTACACGATGGCTGACCATTTTAATATGTTTGATCCAGGCGCCTGCTTATCTCACATCCATTACTCAGGTATTCTTACCTGTGGATCAATTCAGAACCGCATATCTGGTAGACCCCAACAATGTGTTTCTATTTTGGATACCAAGCATTATCATCCTGATTTCAGGTACCATTTTTGCCATGTGGATGGGTGAGAAAATAACAGACAAAGGAATAGGAAACGGAATATCCATACTAATTATGGTAGGTATACTTGCAGGATTCCCTACTGCCTTTGTGCAGGAAATAGGAGTTCAGACAGGAGATACCGGAAGCGGACTTATTATGATATTCGTAGAAGCCGTAGCCTGGTTATTGGTTATAGTATTATGTATCATGTTAACGGTAGCCGTACGAAAAGTACCGGTACAATACGTAAGCAGGACCAAATCGGGTTCATTCCGATCCATCACCAATGCCGCAAGACAATACATTCCGTTAAAAATAAATGCAGCAGGGGTTATGCCTATCATCTTTGCTCAGGCACTGATGTTTATTCCCGGGCTGATCGTACGTTCGGAAACAACGACCAGTACATTCTGGGCGGGTTTCAGTCAGGTATTCAGCTGGCAGTATAATCTTTTGTTCGCAATATTAATTATAGTATTTACGTTTTTCTATACGGCAATTACCATTCCCGTGAATCAAATGGCTGATGATTTGAAAAGGAACGGAGGGTTGATCCCGAGAGTAAAACCCGGAAAAGAAACCGCAGATTATTTAGATGATATCTTGTCTAAGATTACCCTGCCCGGAGCTATTTATTTAGCTATCATTGCAGTTCTTCCCGCAATTGTGAAAATTATTGGTCTCACCGCAACCGATCAATTCGCATTGTTTTTCGGAGGAACTTCATTATTAATTATGGTGGGTGTATTATTAGACACGGTACAACAAATCAATACTTATTTGTTAAATCATCACTATGATGGTTTAATGCAGTCAAGATTAAGTAGGAATCCGCATTAAGAATATATGGCAAAACAAAAACATATAGAACAGGACGGAACGATCATCGAAGCATTGTCTAACGCAATGTTTAGAGTTGAATTAGAAAACGGACATATTTTAACCGCGCATATTTCAGGTAAGATGAGAATGCATTACATCAAATTATTACCCGGAGATAAAGTAAGGTTGGAAATGTCTCCTTATGACCTATCCAAAGGAAGAATAACTTTCAGATATTAAAAAAATTAGAAAGAAAAAAATGAAAATTAGAGCATCACTTAAAAAAAGAAGTTCAGAAGATATAGTTGTAAGACGAAAAGGACGTCTGTACATTATAAACAAAAAGAATCCTAAATTTAAACAAAGACAAGGTTAATACTATGGCTAGAATTTCCGGTGTAGATTTACCAAAAAATAAAAGAGGAGTTATAGGTCTTACTTATATTTATGGTATCGGTAAAAGTACTGCGTTAAAAATTTTAAAGGATGCAGGAATCAGTGAAGACAAAAAAGTTTCAGAATGGGATGATGACGAAATCAATGCCATCAGAAAATTTATTTCTGAAAATATTAAAGTAGAAGGAGAATTGCGTTCAGAAATTCAGTTAAACATTAAACGTTTAATGGATATCGGATGTCAAAGAGGTATCAGACATCGTTTGGGATTACCGCTTAGAGGACAAAGAACCAAAAATAACTCCCGTACGAGAAAAGGTAAGAGAAAAACTGTAGCCAACAAGAAAAAGGCCACTAAATAATAAATAGGTAACAATGGCAAAAACAGCATCAAAAACAACTAAAAAAAGAAAAGTTAAGATTGAAGCAGTAGGAGAAGCTCATATCCAGGCCTCATTCAATAATATCATTATTTCCCTGACTAACAAAAGCGGAGAAGTGATTTCTTGGTCGTCTGCCGGGAAAATGGGTTTTAAAGGCTCCAAAAAAAACACTCCCTATGCAGCTCAGATAGCAGCGGAAAATTGTGCTCAGGTAGCATATGAACTAGGTTTAAGGAGAGTTAAAGTCTTTGTGAAAGGACCGGGAGCAGGAAGAGAATCTGCAATTCGAACCATTCACAATGCAGGAATTGAAGTAAGTGAGATCGTTGATGTAACTCCGATTCCTCATAACGGATGCAGACCTCCAAAAAGAAGAAGAGTATAGAAAAAATTAAGAATGAATTTTATATTTTGAAAACACACATTCAAAATCTAAGATCTAAAATGTAAAATCTGAATAATGGCAAGATATATTGGTCCAAAAACGAAAATAGCCCGAAAATTCGGACAGGCTATTTATGGGGAAGATAAGTATTTTGAAAGAAGAAAATACCCTCCAGGACAACACGGTCCGATCAAAAGAAGAGGAGCTAAGAAATCTGAATACGCAGTTCAGTTGGCAGAAAAACAAAAAGCAAAATATACCTATGGTATTTTAGAACGACAATTTGCTAACTTGTTTGAAAAGGCTCAAAGAAACAAAGGAATTACAGGGGAAGTTCTATTACAACTTTGTGAATCCCGATTAGACAATGTAGTCTATAGATTTGGTCTGTCAAGCACAAGAGCAGGATCTCGTCAGCTAGTGTCTCACAAACATATTACCGTTAATGGAGAAATAGTAAATATTCCTTCTTATCTGTTGAGACCGGGTGACGTAGTAGGAGTAAGAGAAAAATCTAAATCATTACAGGTAATTAAAAATGCTTTAGCTAATAACTCTCATAAAACTTATGAGTGGTTAGTGTGGAATGATGAAAAACTATCAGGAGAATTTAAAGTAGTTCCTGAAAGAATTCAAATTCCTGAGGATATCAAAGAACAATTGATAGTCGAATTATATTCTAAATAAAAATAAAAAATTAGCTAAAATTTATATGGCGATTTTAAACTTTATAAAACCTGATAAGGTAATTTTAATTGAATCAGATGATTTCAAAGGACAATTCGAATTCAGACCTTTAGAGCCTGGATTTGGGCTGACTGTAGGAAATGCTTTACGAAGAGTTTTATTATCTTCATTAGAAGGTTATGCTATTACATACATAAAAATAGAAGGAGTGGAACATGAATTTTCTACCATTCCGGGAGTAATAGAAGATGTAACGGAGATCATACTGAATCTTAAAAAAGTCCGATTTAAAAACCAAATTAATAAAGGTGGAAACGAAGTAGTAACTGCTCAGATCTATGGAAAAACAGAACTGACAGCAGGGGATCTTGGGAAATTTATTTCTTCTTATCAGGTATTGAACCCTGATTTGGTGATCTGTCGTATGGATAAATCGGTAAACTTCAACATAACATTCAATATAGATAAAGGAAGAGGATACGTTTCGGCAGAACAGAATAAATCCAATCATTTTCCGCTGGGAACTATCGCTATCGATTCCATCTATACTCCGATCAGGAATGTAAGTTATAGCGTTGAAGATTATCGTGTAGAACAAAGAACCGATTATGAAAAATTGGTTTTGGATATTCAGACAGACGGTTCCATTACTCCTCAGAAAGCTTTGACAGAAGCAGCTAAAATTCTGATCCATCATTTCATGTTGTTTTCAGACGAAAGGATAACTTTGGAATCAGATGTGGTAGCCTCTACGGAAACCTACGATGAAGAAGCGCTTCATATGAGACAGCTGTTGAAAACCAAATTGGTGGATATGGACTTGTCCGTGAGAGCATTAAATTGCCTTAAAGCAGCAGAAGTAGAAACTTTGGGAGAATTGGTTTCCTTTACAAAATCAGATTTAATGAAGTTTAGAAACTTTGGTAAAAAATCTTTAACGGAATTGGAAGATTTAGTATATTCTAAAAATCTTACTTTCGGTTTAGATGTTTCAAGATATAAATTAGATGTAGAATAATAAGAAATTATGAGACACGGAAAAAAGTTTAATCACTTGGGAAGAACAGCATCGCACCGAAAAGCAATGCTTTCAAATATGGCATCATCTCTTATCTTACATAAAAGAATTAATACAACTGTGGCTAAAGCTAAGGCTTTAAGAACTTACGTAGAACCTCTTTTAACTAAGTCAAAAGAAGATACAACACAAAACAGAAGAGTTGTTTTCAGCTATCTTCAAAATAAAGAAGCAATTACGGAACTGTTTAGAACAATAGCACCTAAAATATCTTCCAGAAACGGAGGGTACACCCGAATAATAAAAACAGGTTTTCGTCTGGGAGACGCAGCAGATACAGCCCTTATAGAACTGGTGGATTTCAACGAATTGTACGGTGGAAGCTCCACTAAAAAAACAACCAGAAGAAGCCGCCGATCTTCATCTTCCAAAAAAGAAGAAATAAATGAAGTTGCAGCAGCAGAACCTGTAATTGAAGAAGTTGTTGAAACAAAAGCTTCCGTTGAAGAAGTGAAAAAAGAGGAGGATAATGCAGCGCCTGCAGATGCGGAAGAAAATCCGGAAGTGAAAGAATAAAAATGAATTAAATTTAACTATTTGATTCTGAATTAAATTATACAGATTAAATAAAAATAACACGTTCATTTACATATCTAGCAGTAAGGAAACCTTACTGCTATTTTTTTTATAAACAAAGCTCTGATTTTCGCTGTTGATACGGCATTTCAGAAGTTGCCCGAATCCTGACGAAAATGCATCCGCATTATTGCACACCAATCGAATATCCGAAATGTTCAATATTTTTGATACAAACCTTCCACCCGCGGGAACATTCGAAATTTCCCACTACATATGCCGAATATGAGAATTCTCCCCGTTGAAACCGGTCAGAAAGCCTCTTGTTTGTTAAGCAAGACTATTTTTCCTTTCTTCCGGGAGGATAGTGAGTAAGTGCCTTTTGAACCGCTTTTCCGATCAACTCTTCCTTATTTCTCGCAATGTCTACATTAAATCCTTCCGCAATCCCTTCCCAAACGAGTATGTTTTTTTTAGAATCTACCAGATGAATAACTATTTTCCCCTCTCGGGTTTCATAAACGGTACTGGTATCAGACCAACCGTATCCCCATCCCCATGGAGCGCCCCAGTAAGGATGATGGTCAACATTAATCACCTTCTTGGAAGAAGCCAAAATATTTACGGTAAGATCCCCTTTGGTATCTTCTGTCAGTCCTTTGTTATTTAATTGGCTTACTAAAGCCCGTAGAATACGATTTTTATCTATATCGTTGAGCTTTAGTTTATCTATTCCTTCCTGATAGACAGTGAAGGTCTTATACTGCGAAAAGTCCACAGTTTTATCGTAATCATAAGAAGTGTTTATTGAACAACCGGTCATTGATAAACACATTCCGACTATGAGTAAAAGTTTAGTTTTCATCACGTTGAAATTTTTAAAGTTAATATAATAAGGTTTAAAATTTATAGTCATCCAATATTATACCAAAAGTAGTTCAAAAAAGGACAATTAACAATAAAAATTAAACAATTTTTTTACCCAAACAGTTTGGGATTATATGATATAACAGGGCAAACGCATCATATTTTCAGAAAAGTAAGATGGGGAGAAATACACATACTATCTTGTAAAATAGTTGTGAGTCACAAATAATTTTTGTATATTATATTGATTAGTACTATTTTAAACAAGTTTAATCCGGTTTTTTGTTTACGGACGGTGTATGGATCATATATTTGATATTTAGTGGCTTAAATGTAAAAATCAGAGCATTTGATTTTTTTTATAACGCAGCAAAAATCCTGAAAGGATTTGATCTTCATAACCTCAGGTCAGCGACCTGAGGGGGAGGATAACGAAAGAATCGCACTGCCTGAAAGGCAGGACTTAATCTTCATTATGCGGAACAGAAGATGATAAAAAAGACGTGTGTAGCTCAGGGTTACTATTTTTAGTCCTGCCTTTCAGGCAGGAGTTGTTGTTGTGTGTGTTCTCCGCAGATCGCTGATCTGCGGTTACGAAAATATTGCCTTTCAGGCAAAGAGTGTGCCTTAATGTCTAACCTTCGTCTGTTTCTTGTTGTGTGTGTTCTCCGCAAGTCATCGGTAGGATGACAAAAGAGTCGTAATGCCTTTCAGGTGGAAACCAAATGTTTTAAAAGAGTCTTTTGTTGTTTTGAAACCGTATTATCCGGACTGTTTTTGCCTTACGCAGCAAAAATCCTGAAAGGATTTGATTTTCATAACCTCAGGTCAGCGACCTGAGGGGGAAGGATGACGAAAGTGCCGCACTGCCTGAAAGGCAGGACTTAATCTTCAATTATGCGGAACAGAAGATGATAAAAAAGACGTGTGTAGTTCAGGGTTACTATTTTTAGAGCCTGTTTAAATTTTATTGCGATTATATTTTATTGCTATTTTTGAGATGGATTTTTTGCTTTTTATTTGAAGATTTAGCGGGCTAAATCAAGAAGAAAAAGAGAAAAAGAC
>JAISMV010000023.1 GCA_031276535.1 Flavobacteriaceae bacterium | reverse complement strand
TAATTTAATAGTCTGAAAAAAGCTAAGATAAATATATCTTAGCTTTTTTTGGATATTTTGTTTTGAAACAACCCGAATTCGGGTTGTTTTCAAGATTTTTTTAGAGCCTGTTTAAGTTTCATTGCTGTTTTGAGATGGATTTTTTGCTTTTTATTTGAAGATTTAGCGGGCTAAATCAAAATGAAATAGTGAAGAAGACGCTCAAATGAGCTTAGAATGAATGCTAAAGATAATTAGAACCTGTAATTAAATATGTGAATTTTTTGTATAATGTCCGACACATCTTTTTAGTTAATTGAGTAAGACAAATGTATTGGAGGATAGCAGTAAATAATTATCTTTGCACAATCATCAGGAATGTAGCTCATAACGGGTGACTGGAGTTCAGACGTGTGCTCTTCCGATCTATTTTGCATTCTTTTTAAGCTCTTTTGAGCGGCTTTTTCTCTTTTTCTTCTTGATTTAGCCCGCTAAATCTTCAAATAAAAAGCAAAAAATACATCTTAAAAATAGCAATAAAATATAATCGCAATAAAATTTAAACAAGCTCTTAAAATAAGTTGACAATAAAAGGATGTATTAACCGATCACAAGAAAGAATAAATTTCTTTATCGGCAAAATGAAAATGGGCTTCTATCGCTGCATTTTCATCACTATCGGAACCGTGAACCGCATTTTTCTCTACCGATTCGGCATACTTTTTCCTGATAGTTCCTTCTTCTGCGTTTTCAGGATTGGTCGCTCCGATAAGTTTGCGGAAATCCTCCACGGCGTTATCTTTTTTCAATACGGCAGCTACGATGGGTCCTGAAATCATAAATTCTACCAGACTGTTAAAAAAAGGACGTTCCCGGTGAACCGAATAAAACCTTTCAGCATCCGAACGTGTCAGCTGGGTAAGTTTCAAAGCCGTAATCGTAAAACCTGCATCCGCAATATCTTTTAATATATTGCCTGTAAACCCCTTTTCAACGGCATCAGGTTTGATCATAGTAAGCGTAATTGTATTTGCCATTTTATATATTTTTTATCATCAATAAAAGTAAAAAAAAACACTCAATATCCAAAGGGTTATTGAGTGTTTTTTTATAAAGTGTTTTTTATGCTAATAAAGATACCGGATTTTCCAAATATATCTTTACTGTTTGTAAAAATTGAGCTCCTGTTGCTCCATCGACAACCCTGTGATCGCATGCCAAAGAAATCTGCATTACATTCCCCGCTACGATCTGCCCGTCTTTTACGATGGGTTTTTGGTTAATGGCTCCTACGGACAGGATACAGGAATCAGGCTGGTTGATGATAGAGTTGAAAGATTCCACCCCATACATTCCCAGATTGGAAACGGTGAAAGTAGAACCGTCCATTTCATTTGCTTTTAATTTTTTATCTCTCGCTCTTCCCGCCAAATCTTTCACTAAAGCCGAAATTTGGGTCAGAGACAGATAATCGGTATTTTTAATAACGGGAACGACCAAACCGTCTTCCACAGCAACGGCTACTCCTATATTTATGTTTCCGTGATGAATAATTTTTGTGTCAGCCCAGGAACTGTTTACCTGAGGATGTTTTCTTAAAGCTACCGCTACTGCTTTAATAACTATATCATTAAAAGAAATTTTGGTATCGGGCAGGCTGTTAATGGCTTTTCTGGCTTCAATGGCCTTGTCCATGTTAATTTCAAATACCAGATTATAATGAGGTGCGGTAAAAAAGCTGGCGCTCAAACTTCTTGCAATAGCATTTCTCATGGAGGTATTTACGGTTTCGGTATCAACTCCCGGGGTTATTTGCGGAGCAACGGGCGGCGGCGCTGCCGCCGCCGCAGAAGATACATGAGTTGCAGAAGAAGCGGAAACAACCGAAGGAGTGAAATTTTCCACATCTTTTCGGATGATCCTTCCATTATCGCCACTTCCTTTTATCTGCTCCAGATCAATACCTTTATCTTTTGCTATTTTCTTAGCCAACGGCGAAGCCATGATCTTCCCGGTAACAGAAGTTGTATCCGACTTCACCGGACTTGTTTCTTTTTTTACAATTTGTTCTTTGGTAGGCGTATCGGTTAGCGTTGAAGGTCTTACTTCTCCTCCGGAAGCAATGATTCCACTTACATCAGTTCCGGCAGGTCCTATGATCGCTAAAAGAGATTCGATAGGAGCGGATTCTCCTTCCTGCACTCCCCGATATAATAACGCGCCTCCGCTTCCGTCATATTCAAAATCCTGAACCGCTTTATCGGTTTCAATTTCAGCCAGAATATCCCCTTCATTTATTTGATCTCCGACAGCAAAATTCCATTTGGCTACTTTCCCTTCGGTCATAGTATCGCTTAATCTTGGAATTCTGATTATTTCAACTCCTTCAGGTATTTCTGTGGGTTCTGTAACCCGGCTTTCCGAATCCGCCTTTTCTTCGGAAGGTTCGGAGTCTGAAAGGACAGGCACGGCGTTACCGTTAATTAACGTACTGATGTCTTCTCCTTCTTGCCCTATAATTGCTAAGAGGGACTCTACGGGCGCAGATTCCCCTTCTTCCACTCCCCTATATAAAAGGACGCCTCCGTCACCGTCATAATCAAAATCCTGAACCGCTTTATCAGTTTCTATTTCAGCCAAGACATCTCCTTCTTTCACAGGATCGCCTACGTTTAGGTTCCATTTAGACACTTTTCCCTCAGTCATGGTATCACTGAGACGGGGCATTTTTATAACTTCAGCCATAATTTGATTTTGATTCGTTATATTTTTTTATTGATTTTCTAATTTATCCAAAAAAGGATAGTCGGGTTCTGAATAAATATATTTATACATATCTTCCTCTTCGGGAAAAGGAGCCTTTTCCGCAAAGTCCCCTACTTCATTCATATATTCTTTGTTCTTTTTTTCTATTTCATCCAGTTCTTCTATCGTAGCCCAGCCATTGGACAATATTTTATGTTTTACAAAAAGGATAGGGTCTTCTTTTTTATGTTCTTCCACTTCTTCTTTTGTCCGGTAGGGCTCGGAATCTGACATGGAATGACCTCTGTAACGATAGGTTCTTGCTTCCAAAAAGGTAGGTCCGTCTCCTCTTCGTGCTCTTTCTATGGCTTCAAAAGCGGCTTCGGCTACTGTTTCGGGATTCATGGCGTCTACCGGAGCGCAAGGCATTTCATATCCTAATCCCAACTGATAAATATCTAAATTATTCGTTGTCCTTTCCACAGAAGTTCCCATTGCATACTGATTATTTTCACAAACGAAGACAACCGGTAATTTCCAGGTCATAGCCATATTGAAAGTTTCATGAAAGGTACCTTGTCTCACAGCTCCGTCTCCCATATAACAAATGGTTACCCCATCCCGTTCAAAATATTTATCGGCAAAAGCGATACCTGCTCCTATGGGGATATGACCGCCGACTATACCATGACCTCCGTATACATTATGTTCACGGCTAAAAAGGTGCATTGAGCCTCCCAGACCTTTGGAAGAACCGGTTGCTTTTCCACACAGTTCAGACATGGCAACTTTGGGATCCAGTCCCATAGCCAGAGCGTGAACATGGCAACGGTAAGAGGTTATGATCTTATCTTTAGATAAATCCATGGCATGAACAAAACCTGCGGGAATTGCTTCCTGCCCGTTGTATAAATGCAGGAAACCCCTGATTTTATCTTTCAAATAGAGAGAACGTGCCTTATCCTCAAACCTTCTCCATCGGGTCATATTCTCAAACCAATTGAGATACACTTCTTTACTAAATTCTTTCATCTTAAATAATTGAGCAGCAAATTTACGTTAATTCAAGTTAAATAGCAAACCCTAATTTTAAATTTTAATTATTTATACCTGTTTATTTATGTTAAATAATTAATTACATCCTTTTATTCGTTTTTGTTTTATCCTTAATTTATAAATTTAATATATTCATTTTTCCCTTTTTTGTTTATCTGTTTATTTTTTACAAATCTTATGTGGGTCATCCTTAACAGGTTTCATTCCGCGAGATTCCCCTACGCTTTTTCGAAATTAAAACTCTCTTCATCGGGATGTTCGTTAATGGCTGCTATGTTTTTCAATTTGTTGTGCATTTAGAAAAGGGTTAAAAATTCGTTCATCCTACAGCAATCCGCATATTTAGGGTAGTTGATCCTATAAACTTAACACTCCGTCAGATACAAAGTTACAAAGTTATTGTGAAAATATTGCAAAATACTCACTCATATATCAGAGTAAACGTATGATATTTTCAGGTAAAAGTGTTTTTTCGGTATTTTATACTTATTTGTTATATAATAAGTGGGTAACTTTAATTATGTATAATATAGGGTTTAAGACATATAAGGCAATAGATGCCTTAAAAGATCCGTGCTTTATGATACGTTATCTGATATAAACATCCGATTCTAACAACCTAAATATGAATTATATACTGTTTATTTTTTCTAAAATTGCTAATTAAGAATACCATTATCAGAATTTAATCAACTGAATAACAATGTTTTTGATTTTCCGTCGTGCATTTATACCTGTAAGTTACGAATTATTGCAGATTTATACAAATATTTTGTAGTTATTTTATGAATACACAGATGTATATTTCCCCCTAATAGACAACTACTTAACATATCTTTCATCTTACTTTTACCTACGGTTTTTAAAATATTTCATAATATCATTATTAATTCTTGTTATCAGAAAAAGAGTGTTTTTAGTAAGAGATTCCTATTTTTGTAAACACACTTTAATAAAAAAATGAAAGGAATACTTTTAGTTAATCTTGGATCGCCAAAATCTACCTCAGAAGAAGATGTACGGACTTACCTGCGTGAGTTTTTAATGGATAAGCGAGTAATTGATGCTCCCTGGCTTATCCGAAAAATGGTGGTAGAATGTAAAATTCTCCCTAAACGTCCCAAAGATTCCGCCCATGCCTATCAAAAAATATGGTGGGACGAAGGTTCTCCGCTCGTTGTTATTTCCCGGAGAATCACTGAAAAAATTCAGAAAAGAGTAAAAAATCCTGTAGAATTGGCTATGCGATATCAGGAACCTTCCATAAAAGACGGACTACAAAAACTGACGGATAAAGGTGTTTCAGAGGTACTGGTTATTCCTCTTTATCCCCAATACGCTATGAGTACTACGGAAACTGTGATAGAAAAAGCAGAAGAAGTTCAAAAAAAGTATTTCCCTGAGCTGAATTTAAGTTTTTTTTCTCCGTTCTATAATGATGAAAAATACCTTCAGGTTTTATCTGATAACATTAAAGAACAACTCCCCGAAAATTTTGATCTGCTCTTATTCAGCTACCACGGAGTACCTGAACGGCACATATTCAAAACAGACCCATCCCGGCAATGCCAAATTGATAACAACTGTTGTTTTGAAACGAGAAAAGCTTCCCATAAATACTGCTATAGACATCAATGTTATTATATAACCGAAAAAATACGGAAAAAATTAGGTTTGGAAAAATCAAAAGTTAAACAATCTTTTCAATCCCGTTTAGGAAGAGAACCCTGGTTGCAACCATACACGGACAAAACCATGGAAAAGCTTCCTTCAGAAGGCATTACAAAAATAGCAGTGGTTGCTCCCTCCTTTGTTTCCGACTGTTTGGAAACATTGGAGGAATTAGCCATTGCCGATAAAGAATTGTTCATTAATAACGGAGGCGAAGAATTTCATTACATAAAATGTCTAAATGAAAATGAAAACTGGGTTAACTGGTTAACGGAAAAAATAAACAATTATCTGGGAAAATAATTTCCCGATGAAATAAAAATTTATACTTCCGTTTCTAATACACTACAGATTTACCCCTATTTTCATAATTCAAGACTATTATAATTTCTTACTACCACCCATCCTGTCAACTTCTTACCTTCGGGAGTAGTAATAACATACCAGTAAGAAGTTGTCGGAACATTTCTTCCCAAATATTTACCATCCCATTGGATATTTTCGGATGCAGACGTTGCTCTTTTCTCAAATAGTAATTTCCCGTATCTGTCATAAACCTGTACAAGAGTACCTTCCCTTAAATTCCTTAGTACCCATGCATCATTAATACCATCCCCATTAGGAGTAATCGCATTAGGA